>DIZZ01000031.1:3910-4054 GCA_002428045.1 Verrucomicrobia bacterium UBA6015 | reverse complement strand
TACCTTGCGCGCCTTGCCGAGCTGCCCGAGCCCGCCGGTCAGTTTCGTCACGACCGACTGTTTCCAGGCGCGCAGCTTGTCTACGTCGATCGTCGGCGCGCCAAAGGTAACGCCGAATTCCTCAGCCGCCCTGGCCTCATGCAG
>DIZZ01000031.1:0-3904 GCA_002428045.1 Verrucomicrobia bacterium UBA6015 | reverse complement strand
AGCAGTGCCTTGGAGGGAATACAGCCGCGATAGAGACACACCCCGCCAGGATTGGCCTCCAGATCCACCAGCGTCACATCCATGCCCAGATCGGCCGCATAAAACGCCGCCGGATATCCCCCCGGCCCGCCTCCGATCACCACCAGTTCCCTTACATCCGTATTGATCAAGACACAAACCCCCTTGGCAGCATCAGCCGCCTATGCAGACAAGTCGCCTTTACATTCGATATGCGCACGATCATAAAACCCATCGGCATCACAAGCAAGCCCGGATTACAGCCCGGATCCGCTACAGACGCGTCAAGTCCTCATGCGCTTCCGCGTGGGGATTGATGTGGATCATCACATCGCCAATGCTCGTGAACTGGCGGAACAACTGCTGCTTGACGGTGGTTGCAATCTCATGGGACTGCTTGACCGTCATCATGGCATCCATTTCAAGCTTCAAGTCCACAATCATGTATTGCCCCGAACGACGGCCCCGGATCTCATGGATCGCGGATACCCCCTCAACGGCTGCGGCCGTGACGGTCATCTCCTTGAGCAACGCATCCGGCAGGGAGGCATCCATCAAGTCCGCCAGCGCCGAACATAGCGTTTCCCAGCCGATTTTCAAAATAAATATGACGGAGACACCGGCCGCCAGCGGATCCATGATCCGCCAGCCGAAATAGGCGCCGCCAACACCCACCAGCGTGGCAATCGACGTGATCGCATCCTTGCGGTGATCTTTCGACACCGCCAATACCGATGGACTGTTCAAATTACCGGCGATATGCAGGGTGTAGCGGCAAAGCCCTTCCTTGATCAGGATGGTTGCCGCCGCCGCCATGACGGCCATGAGTGCCGGTGCCTCAAGCGTGTGCGACAACGCCACATGCCCCGCCTTGACGAAAATCGCCACGCCCGTCAGGATAATGAAAATCGCCACCAGGATCGCCGCGAAACTCTCCACCTTGCCATGCCCGTAAGGGTGCTCACGGTCGTACCGCTTGCGCCCCATCCGCAAAGCCACCAGCGCCGTCCCGATTGCAAAGAAGTCGCACATGCTCTCCATGCCATCCGCAAACACCGCCTCGGATTTACCATACCATCCGGCCGCAAGCTTCATGATCATCAGGAATGTATTCGCCCAGAATCCAACCCAGATGACCAGTTCCGCCCGGTCAAAACGGCTATCACGTTCTTTCTTTTCGTCTTGCATCGTTCGGAAACCTAACAAGCTTCATCACCGTGGTAAAGAAGTATAAATCCGATCCCCAGGGCAAACGCATCTTAATTTTCCTGCATTTATCGCGTTTCCGCCGTAAAATCCAGCACCACCCGCTCATAGAAGCGTCATGACTTCCGGCTCATGGCAACGTGGTGGGATTGTTCAAGTGAAGAATGGCGAGACCCCAAAAGCCTACCAGTAGATGTAGCGCTCGAATATCTTGCGCTCGGCAGGCGTCAGCGCATGGATGTCAGGGACGAGGAAACGGTTATCCTCGACATCAATCAGGATCTTTCCCTGCTGGCCATAGTCGCGCGCGGAGTCATACGAATAGCTCATGATGAACTCCATGGGGCCCAGATGGGTATCCACATTGAACGTCAGGAAGTTCTGGAACGGTTTAATGGAATGGATGCTCCGCACCTCGTGGACGAAATAGCGGCGAAGCAGGGACTGGTGCACCAGGTTGACGGTTTCCTCGGGCCAGTCCGCGAGCTTGCTGATAATCCCGACCTCCTGATCCCGGTTCTCATTGTTGAGGTACCGGAGGCTGATGAACTCCGATGGATTCTGCACGGGCAGGCAGCGAAGGGCATAGACGCCCTGGTAGACACGTTCATCCATGACCGTGACATGCAGAGCATTATGCCCGCCAAGGTGGATCCGCGCGTTGTCCGGCGTGAGCCAGCGTGTGCAGTGGCCCCCGATCGCCGGCATGCTGGCAGGCGCAACCGTCTTGCTCGCCTCCTCCGCCTCCCGGGCTTGGGCTTCAAGCGTATCGATCGTATCATGGCGCGCGGACGCCCCCTGGAGCCGGACCAGCTTGGCGTATTTGGCGTTGAGGGCCATCAGTTCCTCATGCGAGCCCTGCTCGGCGATACGGCCCTCCTCGATCACCATGATGGTGTCGCAATTACGCAGCGTGCTCAGCCGATGGGCGATGGCGATGGTTGTCCGGCCCTTGACCAGTTCCGCCAACGCCTGCTGGATGGCGACTTCGGACTCGCTATCGACGCTGCTGGTGGCCTCGTCAAGGATGAGGATGCGCGGATCGCACAAGATCGCGCGGGCAATGCTGAGCCGCTGTCTCTCGCCACCGGACAACCCGGCACCACGCTCGCCGACCCAGGTATCGTAGGCGTGCGCCTGCCGCACGATGAAATCGTGCGCGTTGCCTGCCTTGGCAGCGGCGATCACCTGCTCGACAGGCGCGTTCCGGTTGCCGTAGATAAGGTTTTCCCAGATGGTACCGCGGAACAGGAACGGCTCCTGGAGCACCACGCCAACCTGGCGGCGGAGGTCGGTCTTGCCAATAGCCCGCACATCCACCCCGTCGATCAGGACCTTGCCGTCATCCACATCGTAGAACCGGCTGATGAGGTTGATGATGGTGGTCTTCCCCGACCCGCTGCGCCCGACGACACCGATCGCCTGCCCCGCCTTGATCTTGAAGTTGATATTCTTGATGACCGGCGTCTGCCTGCTGTAGCCGAAGGTGACGGACTGGAACTCGATCTCGCCGGCAATCTGCGGCACCCGTGTGGGCTCGGAAGGCTCGGGAACCGTGATCGGGGTATCGAGCACCTCGAAGATCCGGTGGAGCTGCGTGGTGACCTGCGTGATCCAGTTGGTCAGGTGGGTCAGCTGGCTGAGCGGGGTATAGAACATGCCCAGGTAACCGAAGAACGCCATCAGCGTACCCAGGCTCAGGTCGCGCCCGAGAACCCGGCCACCGCCGATGAACCAGACCAGCCATCCGCCGATCTGGAAGACGATGCCCATCAGGGGGTAGAACGTGGAGGCGTTCACATCCACAAGCCAGCCTCCCTGCTCCCGTCGTCCCCCGTGCGCCTTCGGGTGGGCGGGGTCNNGCGGAACTCTTTCCGTAACGCTCCATCTCGCCCTCCTCCTGGGCGAACGCCTTGACGACACGGATGCCGGTGAGGATCCCGGCAAGGGTTCCCGCCTGCTTGGAGGAACGGTCCCAGAACCGCCGGTACTGGGGGTGCACGAATTTATAGAACCACCAGGTCCCCAGGAATACGAACGGGGCGGGAAGCAGCGTCCAGATGGCAAGACCGGGTTCCATGCTGAACATCGCGATCGCGGAGAAGACCACCATGAGCACCTGCATCAGGAATCCGCCCGTGAGCTGGGCGACGAATCCCTGCACGGCCTCGGTGTCATACGCGACCCTCCCCACGAGCGATCCCGTCTGCTGCTTGTCGTAATAGCTGAGGCTGAGCTTCTGCAGGTGCTCGACGAGTCGGCCGCGGATATCGAAGGTGATCGAGGTGCCGACCCTGCTGGACAGCCTTCCGTTGAAGAGGTTGATCAGGGCGCGCACCACCTGGACACATGCAAGTGTGAAGACGATCAGCAGCAGCTGATGCTGCTTGCCGATGCGGTCGAACAGGTGAAGGGACTGGGTGACGGGCTGGCCGTCGATCTTCAGGACATGATCGACGAGGTAGCGGGTGAGCTGCGGCCCGACCATGTCCAGGGCCAGGCCGCAGAGCAGCAGCACCATCATCATGGCGGCGGCACTCCAGTACGGCTTGAGCAGTTGCAGGATCCGCTTGAAGGCGGCGCTGCGCTTGGCGCACCGGGGGCAGGACTCTCCAGGGAATTCCAGCATCAGGGAGCAGACCCCGCATCGCCTCGGATCCGTCTCGTCTTCCGAGCCGAG
>DIZZ01000059.1:17915-18081 GCA_002428045.1 Verrucomicrobia bacterium UBA6015 | reverse complement strand
GTGGTGGCTTTCGAGAGTGGATATGCTTAGCGGCCGTAAACGAGCCGGAGTACCCGGCGAACAGTGAGGAGAGGCTGATTATGGCAGCAAAGAAGACAGCGACGAAGACCGTGGCGAAGAAGGCAGTAGCAAAGAAGGCCGTTGCCGCGAAGGCCCCGGCGAAGAA
>DIZZ01000059.1:0-17889 GCA_002428045.1 Verrucomicrobia bacterium UBA6015 | reverse complement strand
TTGCTAAGAAGGCCCCCGCGAAGAAGGCCGCAGCAAAGAAGTAAGAAGCACCGAGGAATAAAGGCGGCCGGCGTTACGCCGGTCGCCTTTTTTGTGTGAGTGAACGGCCGCGGGCGGAATGACCCTGCCGGCTGGAGGAGGCGCGCGAATCATGATGACGCAGATGCTGTTGACGATGCCGTTGGCNNTAAACGGCTACTGACCCTGCCGGCTAAAGGAGGCTCGAAAATCATGATCACGGAGATGCTATTGACGATGCCGTGCGCGAGTGCGCAGTCGATGATAATGGAAATGGACACGCCTGGAGTCGTGATCTGTCTGCTGCTTTTCGGCGGCTCTATTTACGCATGGTCGATCATGATCTCGAAGCTGATCGTCCTGATACGCGCGCGCAATGAATCGCTTGCCCTGCTGCGCCGCTACCGGACGTTGAAGCATCCGGCGGAACTTTACCTGGCTCAAAGCGGCCAGACCTCGCGGGCGCCTTTGCAAGCCGTCTACGATCAGGCCTGTGCCATANNGCGGTGCTCGATGTGCAGGGGATCGAGGCGGGAAGCCTCCGCGCCGACGAGGGCCTTTCGCACATACCGCTCAGCGACCGCCAGCTCCGCTCGGTGCAGAACGCGGCGGAACGCATGGTGGCCGACCAGGCTCTGCTGCTCGAGTCCAGCGTCGGCTACCTGGCCAGCGCGGCCAACGTGGCGCCTTTCCTCGGTTTGCTCGGCACGGTCATGGGCGTGATGACCACGTTCGGCAGCATGGCTGGTTCCGGTTCCGCGCTGCTTTCTGAAGTGGCACCCGGCATTGGCAGCGCGCTGATGACCACCGTTGTCGGCCTGATTGTCGCGCTGCCTTCCTCGATCGGCTACAACATCCTCAGCGACCGCGTGCGGCAGTTGACCGTGATGATGGACAACTTCGCGCAGGAGCTGGTTGGCGACCTGGAACGCGTCCATGTTTCCTGAGAAGGAGGATCGCCGATGAGCCGCAGAGTACCGCTGACAACGCTGAAGCCGCTCAGCGAGATCAACCTGACCCCGTTGATGGACTTGACGTTCATCCTTCTGATCACGTTCATCATCACCTTCCCGTTGATCGAGCAGGGCGTGCCGATCAACCTGCCGCAAGGCTCCGCCTCCCCGCTGCCGACGGATACTGCACGCGCGGTGATCAGCCTCGACGGTGCTGGCAAGCTTTATCTGGATGACCGGCCGGTCACGTTCGAGGCGTTCGAGGCGCAATGCGCGGTGCTGGCGCAAACCGCCCCGGCGACCGCGGTATACGTGCGGGCCGACAAGGCCGTGCCCTATGGCGACGTGGTGCGTGTGCTGCGGGCGCTGCACGAGCGCAAGCTCACGCGGATCGCGCTGGTGACCCAGGGCGATTCGTAGCGGAGGGCCCCGTGAAAAGACAGCTTGCCCAATCAACGCCCAGGCGGGCAAGGCCCGCCCTGGTGTGGCTGTTCATCCTTGTGCTCTTCGCGGCATTGTGGCAGTACGGCTGGATCGGCGGCGGGCTGCGCCGGTATCTCCTGCCGCGCCTGTTGCCACCGCTGCTGGAACGGCAGGGTATCGTCGTGCGCCGGATCGCCGATACCGCCTTGCCGGCCGCACCGGCCGGACGCGGGCTGCAGATCACCCTGAGCCGGGCCTATGTCATGGATGTGATCGAGCGCAGCCCGCTCCCCGCCTGGATCGTGCCCCCGGGTCTGGTTTCCGACGGCATGGAGATCCGTGTCGACTGGCTGCCGCCGGATACCAAGGTGGCTCTGAGCCTGCCCTGCGTGTTGCGGCTTGATGCCAATGCCGGGTTGTTGCCGCGCATACATATCCGGTTCCCGGTCGCCGAATTCAATACCCTGCTGAGCGATGAGCTCGCCGAGGACTGGAGCGAGCGTGGCGAGTACATACTGGGGCACTACGATCTCGATAAGCGCATCTGGTTCAGGTCGCTGCGCCTTGAATTACTGGACATGCCTCGCCCATCGCCGTCCGATGCCATACGCTTACGTGCTACCGCCACCGGACGGCTGCGCTACTGGTTCAAGGATGGGATTGTCTCCGCCCGCCTGAAGACGGACGTGAAGCGGCTGGCGATCCTGTTCTCGTTCGTGCCGGTGGTGCATGACGACGGGACGGGGTTCGACTACTCCGCCCGCGTCGAGGCGCTCGACATCCGCGTCGACAACATGGCCCCTTGGCTGGAGCAACGGGTGGCGGACGCGCTGGGGAAGTCGATCGAGCGCTCGCAGAACAAGCGGCGCAAGAAGGCGAAGATGGCCCGCCACCGCCTACCCTCCTGGCTGCCGCTTGATGTGTCGCTGGAGGTTGAACTCACCGAACAGCTCACCGAACAGCGATATTGACATTCCTCGTGATAAACACTATTTTCGCCCTTCATGAAACTCAGTAAAACCAGCATTTTGCAGATAGCGGAGGGAGTCAGCTTTGGATCTTGAACGGTTGCGTCACAGCGCGGCGCATGTAATGGCGGCGGCCGTATGCCGGCTGTACGAGAGCGTACGCCTTGATATCGGGCCGGCGACGGATAGCGGATTCTACTACGATTTCGACATGCCGCACCGGCTCACCCCCGAGGATTTCCCGGCGATCGAGGCGGAAATGGCCCGCCTGGTGGAAGCGGATCTTCCCTTCGTGCGTTTCGAGGTATCGCGCGAGGAGGCCAGCCGGATGCTGGAGGAACGCGGCCAGGACTACAAGGTCCAGCGGCTGGCGGACATTCCGGAGGGCGAGTCGATATCCTTCTACCGCTGCGGTGAGTTCGAGGACCTGTGCCGCGGCCCGCACGTCGAGCGTACCGGCGAGATCAAGGGTTTCAAGCTGACGTCGGTGGCCGGTTCCTATTTCCGCGGCAAGGAGACCAACCCGATGCTGCAGCGCATCTACGGTATCGCGGCCGAATCGCCCAAGCAGATCAAGGTGCTGCTCAAGCAGCTCGAGGAGGCAGCGGCGCGGGATCACCGCAAGCTCGGCAAGGAGCTGGACCTGTTCAGCATCCAGGAGGATGTCGGTCCGGGACTGGTGCACTGGCATCCGCGCGGCGCGCGCATCCGTTCGATCATCGAGGACTTCTGGCGCCGCGAGCATTACCGCGCAGGCTACGAGCTGCTCTATTCGCCGCATATCGGGCGGGCGCAGCTGTGGGATACTTCCGGCCACCTGGGTTTCTACAGCGAGAACATGTACGCGCCGATGGATGTCGACGGCGGCGATTACTACGTCAAGCCGATGAACTGCCCCTTCCATATCCAGATCTACAAGAACAGCAAGCGCTCCTATCGTGAGCTGCCCCTGCGCTGGGCGGAACTCGGGACGGTCTACCGCTACGAGAAGAGCGGCGTGCTGCACGGGCTGTTGCGAGTGCGCGGCTTCACGCAGGATGATGCGCATATCTTCTGCACTCCCGAGCGCATCCAGGACGAGGTCCGGACGACCGTGGCTTTCGCGCTGAAGATGCTGCGCGCCTTCGGGTTCGAGGACGTCACGGCCTACTTGGCGACACGACCGGAAAAGGCCGTCGGCGAGGAGTCGCGCTGGGAACAGGCGACCGTCTCGCTGCGCGGTGCGCTCGAGGCCCAGGGTATCGCCTACGAGGTCGACCAGGGCGGCGGGGCCTTCTACGGCCCGAAGATAGACCTGAAGATCAAGGATGCCATCGGCCGCGAATGGCAGATGGGCACGATCCAGTTCGACTTCAACCTGCCTGAACGGTTTGATCTCAAGTACACCGGCGAGGATGGCGCCGACCACCGGCCATACATGGTGCACCGGGCGCTGCTCGGCAGTATCGAGCGCTTCTTCGGCGTGCTGATCGAGCACTACGGCGGGAAGTTCCCGCTCTGGCTCGCGCCGGAGCAGGTCCGCGTGCTGCCGATTACCGACGACCAGCTTGACTATGCCGATGCCCTGGCCGCGCAGTTGCGCGCGCTCGATTTCCGGGTGACGGTCGACCGTCGCTCCGAACGCATCGGCGCCAAGATCCGCGTGGCCCGCAACGACCGGGTCCCGTACATGCTGATCACCGGGGCGGAGGAGCAGGCGGCGGGAACCGCGGCGCTGCGCGGCCGCGACGGGGAGCAGGTTGTCATGACGCCGGATGCGGTTGTCGGGCGTCTTCGCGAGGAACTCAAAACACAGGACTAGGGAGGTTGGTTATTCGTTCGTTCATTAGAGTCAATCACAAGATCCGGGTGCCGGAAGTCCGGCTGACCGGTGCGGATGGTGCGCTTATCGGGGTGGTGCAGACACGTGACGCCTTGCGGATGGCGCAGGAGCAGGAACTGGACCTCGTGGAGATTTCGCCCAATGCGAAACCGCCAGTCTGCAAGATCATGGATTACGGCAAGTACCGTTACAACCAGGGTCGCAAGGAACGTGAACAGCGTAAGCACCAGCACCAGACGGTCGTCAAGGAAATCAAATTCCGGCCTGGCGTCGAGGAACATGATTACGAGACCAAAGTGGGTCATGTCCGTGAATTTTTGCAAAAGGGGAACAAAGTCAAGTTAACGTTGACGTTCCGTGGCCGCGAAAATGCGCATCGCGAGCTCGGCGAAGCGGTCCTTGAACGGGTCATGAAAGAATGTGCCGATATCAGTGTCATCGACATGGCCCCCAAGCGGTTGGGTCGCATGGTCACCGCGATGCTTGGTATCCGATCCGGCAAGGGTGAAAAAAATACGGCGAAAGCAGAAAAAGTGCTGGACGAATAGATTTCCTTAGAGTAACCTACATGACTTTGCATTACCGGGGATTGCGGGTAGGTTTGCCGGCGGGGTAATCATAAGAGAATCAGGACGGGGGCTCTATGCCAAAGAAGAAGACAAACAAGGCAGCGGCAAAGCGGGTACGTTTAACCGCTACTGGAAAGTTGAAGTTCACGAAACCGGGCGCTGGGCATTTGCTGTCCAGCAAGAGCCGGAAACGTAAACGTCACCTGCGTAGCGCAGGGATTTTGAGTAAACCGGAACAGAAGCGTATCACCATTCTGATTACGTCCTGATCACGGGAGTTTAACGAAGGAGAATCATGCCAAGATCAACAAATGCACCAGCTTCCCGTGACCGGCGCCGCCGTGTTCTTGAACGGGCCAAAGGGTTTAGCGGATCACGCAGCAAACTGTTCCGCATGGCTACAGAATCCGTGGATCGCGCCATGGCGATGTCCACGACGCACCGTAAAACCAAGAAGCGCGACTATCGCGCCCTCTGGATCAACCGTGTGACTGCCGCCTGCAAGCTGAATGGAATGACCTATAGTCGTTTCATTGAAGGGCTTACCAAGGCAGGCGTGGGGCTTAACCGGAAAATGCTTTCGGAAATCGCCATTCATGATGCGACGGGATTCACGAAGATCATCGCACAGGCCAAGGCCGGTCTGGCGTAAGCTTCTGAGCGTCGTGCTTAATCGGCCATCTTTCGGGATGGCCTTTTTTTTTGGAGGAGCGAGATGAATAGTGCAGAGCTCGGTGCATTGCAAGCGGAAGCGCTGGCACAGGCGGAGTCGGCGGCGACGCTGGAGGCGCTGGAGGCGGTGCGGATTCATTACCTGGGTCGTAAGGGTCTTTTGCCGCAGATCATGAAGAGCCTGAAGGATGTTGCGCCTGCGGAGCGGTCAGCCGTGGGGCAGGGGGCCAATGCCCTCAAGGATGCGCTGACGGCAGTCTTGGATGACCGCGTCTCGGCCTTGACGGTCCGTTCGGAATCAGCTGCATCGACGTTTGATCCCACGTTGCCAGGCCGTTGGATGCCGCAGGGAACCGTGCATCCGATCTCGCAGATCATCGAGGAATCCGTCCGGATTTTCGCGACACTGGGCTTCACCGTGGCCGAAGGGCCCGATGTCGAAAATGGCTACCGCAATTTCGAGGCGCTCAATACGCCGGATTATCACCCCTCGCTGGATCAGAAGGATACTTTCTGGCTGCAGGATGACTTGCTTCTGCGCACCCAGACTTCGCCTGTGCAGATCCGCACGATGGAATCCACACCGCCCCCGGTGCGCATTGTGACGCCGGGTCGCTGCTACCGCCGTGACACTACTGATGCCACCCACAGTGCCAACTTCCATCAGATCGAGGGGCTTTATGTGGATCGCGATGTATCCCTGGCGGACCTAAAGGGGACGCTGGCTCATTTCGCGCGCCAGATGATGGGGCCGGGAATCCAGGTGCGCTTCCGCCCGCATTTCTTCCCCTTCACCGAACCGAGTGTCGAGTGTGATTTTACTTGCCATGTCTGTAAGGGAAAAGGCTGTCGGGTGTGTAAGCAGAGCGGCTGGATCGAGATTGCCGGTGCCGGGATGGTCGATCCGAGGGTCTTCCGCAAAGTTGGCTATGATCCTGAATCAGTCAGCGGGTATGCCTTCGGGATGGGTATCGAGCGGATTGCAATGATCCGGTTCGGCATTCCGGATATCCGGATGCTTTACGATAACGATGTGCGTTTCCTGCGGCAGTTCTGAGCTGGACTGATCGTTTCCGGCTATCCTTCCTCCCCATCATGCACCCTGGCGTTTAGGTAACAACGGGATTGCGCAGGGCATGGCTCTGTGGCATAGTAATGGCGTTTTCGTGGTCAGGTATGGCGGATAAACCCAAAAGGAGGCTCAGCGCACGATGAAGAATATACCGGTTGAGAATGTACGGAATTTTGCGGTGATGGGGCATACGGGATGCGGGAAAACCACCTTGACGGATGCGTTGCTATTCCGCCTCGGACTCAATGATCGCCTCGGTTCCCCCGCCAGCGGTACAAGCATGAGCGACTATACCGACCAGGAAAAGGCGCACAAGATCTCCATCTTCGCCACGACCTTCAGTGCGGTCTACAAGAACAAGGCGGGCAAGGACTTCGAACTGGTGATGACGGATACGCCCGGGTATGCGGATTTCTTCGGTACGGTAATTGCCGCTGCACGTAGTGCGGAAACGGGAATGGTTGTGGTGGATGCGGCCTCCGGTGTGCAGGTGGGTACGCACCGGGCATGGAAATGCTGCCAGAGTCGCGGCCTTACGTCCCGTGCGATCGTGATTACCGGTCTCGACAGGGAGAATACGGATTTTGCCAAGACGGTCAGCGAGGTGCGCCAGGCCTTCGGATCCAATTGCGTACCGGTGGTGATGCCCCTGCCGGATGCCAGCGGCGTGATCGATATCCTGGGGGCGACAGATGTCCCCGCCGCCTTGAAGGAGGCGGTGCAGGAGGCCAAGGGCGGGCTCGTGGAGCTGGCGGCGGAAACGGATGATACCCTGATTGAGAAGTATCTTGCGGGTGAACCCCTCACGGCAGAGGAAATCGCCGAGGGGTTGGTTCATGCGGTCGCGACCGGCGGATTCATTCCGATTTTTGTCTGTTTGCCGCTCAAAGGGATCGGTATCGACGAACTGCTCGATGGCGTGGCTCGCTTCTTTGCCTCCCCCGTGACGGTGCCGCATCGCGACATCAAGGGCAATCCGCTCGATGCCGCTCCTAGTGCACCGTTCTGCGGATTGGTATTCCGGTCGGTGAACGATCCCTTTGTCGGCCAGTTGACGTTTGTGCGGGTCTTCGGCGGCACGCTCAAGGCCGATAGCGAAGTCCTCAACTCGTCCACGGGTGAGAAGGAGAAGGTGGGTAGCCTGCTGGCCTTCAATGGCAAGAAGCAGACGCCTGTGGATTATGCGTCGGCCGGTGATATCGTGGCGCTTCCCAAGCTCAAGGCCACGCATGTGGGCAATACCTTGTGCAGCATCGGGGCCTCGATCGTGATTGACCCCTTGCATTTCCCCAAACCCGTGACCTTCATGGCCGTGACGGCCAGGACGCAGGCGGATGAGGATAAGATCGGTCTGGCGCTCAAGCGGGTCTGCGAGGAGGATCCCACCCTGTCGGTTGACCGCAATGCCGAAACGCATGAGGTCGTGTTGCAGGGATTGGGTGACGTCCACATCGACGTGACGGTTGAGCTGATGAAGAGCCGCAGCAATGTCTCGGTGGATCTCAGCGTGCCCAGGGTTCCGTATCGCGAAACCGTGACGGGCCTCGGGGAAGGGCATTACAAGCACAAGAAGCAGTCCGGGGGGCGCGGACAGTATGGCGAGGTTTACCTGCGTGTGGAGCCGAAGCAACATGATGACGATGCGGATTTCGTCAATGCGGTCGTCGGCGGTGCCATTCCGGGCAATTTCATTCCGGCGGTCCAGAAGGGGCTGCATGAGGCCATGGTCAAGGGCCCGCTAGCAGGATACACGGTAGCCCATGTGAAAACGACCCTTTACGATGGGTCCTATCACGATGTTGATTCCTCCGAAGTGGCGTTCAAGATCGCCGGTGGACGGGCGCTGAAGCTGGCCATGCTCAATGCCAGGCCCGTGCTGCTGGAACCGATCATGAATGTGCGGGTAAGGATTCCGGACGATTGCATGGGGGACATCAACGGGGATCTGAATCATAAGCGCGGACGAATCCTGGGAATGGAGTTGGAGGATGGGATGCAGGTCATCACCGCCGATGTTCCCCAGGCCGAGCTGTTCAAGTATTCGGCGGAATTGCGGTCGATGACGGCGGGACGGGGATCCTTCGAGATGCGGTTTGACCGCTATGAGCAGGTCCCGGCGAATGTCGCCCAGAAGATTATCGCCAGCGCCGATCTGCAAGTGGAAGAGGATTGATCCGGCAGCTTATGCAGGCGAAGGGACAAGCATCATGGTGACGGCGTGCCGTTTATGTCCGCGATGTTGTGGTGCCAATCGATCGGCGGGTGAGGTCGGTTGGTGCCGTGCAGGCGGACAGGTCCAAATCTATCGTTATGCCCCGCATTTTGGCGAGGAACCGCCGATTTCAGGAAGCAAGGGGTCTGGAACCGTCTTTTTCAGTCGCTGTACATTGTCCTGTCTGTATTGCCAGAATTATCCGTGGAGCCAGCAGGGCGAAGGGGATTTTTATAGCGATGGAGACCTCGCGCACGCCCTGCGTGCCTTGGCGGAGCAAGGTTGCCATAACTGGAACCTGGTCAGTCCCACGCCGTGGATGCCGTGGGTGGCTCATGTGCTGGACGCGTTGAACCGCGAGGGGATACGGCTGCCGGTTGTGTACAACACAAGCGGGTACGAGCGAACGGAAACGCTCGATGAATATGCCCGGCACATCCAGGTCTACCTGACCGACTTGCGCTATGCCCGGGCCGAAACGGCGCTGACCGCGTCGCGGGCAGCGGACTATGTGGAGGCTTCCCGAAGCGCGCTGCGCCTGATGTGGTCTCGCCTAGGCCCGTTGCGGTGTGATGAAAATGGTGTTGCACTTTCCGGTCTGATTTGTAGAATACTCGTTTTGCCTGGATTGGCACAAGAGGCGGTCGACAATCTGCAGTGGCTGGCATCAACGGTGGGCACGGAGGTGGCGATCAGTGTCATGGCGCAATACCACCCGGCCTGGCAGGCACGGCAGCACGCGGGGTGGGATCGTTCCGTCTCTGGCGCGGAGTACCGGCAGGTGTGCGAGGCGATGGAAGACCTGGGGTTTGAGAACGGGTGGATGCAGGATCCTGAAGAGGCGGTGCGCGACGATGTAATCGGCTATACGATGCCGCGGGGTGGGTTTGACAAAGCCGCCGGAGTCGAGGGCTCCGGGGCATGAGTGATGGAAAAACAGCAGAGAGGGATGAGCGATTATGAGCGGTCACAGTAAATGGGCAACCATCAAGCATAAAAAAGGCGCGGCGGATGCCAAGCGTGGCAAGATCTTCAGCAAGCTGGCCAAGGAAATCATGGTCGTCGCACGGCAGGGTGGTGGCGATGCCGCCTCCAATATCACGTTGCGAACGCTGGTCCAGAAGGCCAAGGGCGTTAATATGCCCAATGATAACATCGAGCGGGCGATCAAGAAAGGCATCGGCGAGACCGGTGCGGCCGCGTTTGAGGAAATCACCTACGAAGGGTATGCCGGGGGTGGCGTGGCGTTGGTTGTGAATGTGCTGACGGATAACCGTAACCGCGCGGCGGCGGAAATCCGGCATATTTTCGGCAAGCACGGGTCCAGTTTTGCACAGCAGGGGGCGGTAACCCGAGCCTTCGAGCGCAAGGGCCAGATCTTGGTTGACGCCTCGGCGGTGACTGAGGAGCGCTTGATGGAAGTGGCGTTGGATTCCGGTGCCGACGATATCGAGCTGGATGGCGAGCAGTACGAGATCCTGACGGATCCGTCGGCTTTCGCGGATGTCTGCGATGCGCTGGAAGCGGCAGGCATCCCGGCGGCAAGCAAGGAAGTCACCCTGCTGCCGACGATGTGGGCGACTGTGTCCGATGCCCCGCAGGCGCGTTCGATCCTCCGGTTCGTGGCGGCGCTCGAGGACAATGACGACGTGCAGAATGTGTACACGAACATGGACATGACGGACGAGGTCATGGAGGCGGTTGGCGAGGATGCTTGACCGCCGCCGGGACCAGAGTTCTGGGGATTGACACCTCGTTGCGATGCACGGGGCTGGGCGTCGTCGAGGCGCATGGCAGCATGCTGAAGGCGGTCGATTTCGGTTGTCTGAAGACCAAGCCGACGTGGCTGCACTCGATGTGTCTGAAGCACATCGCCGATGGCATCCGTACCATGGTAGCCTCTACATCGCCCCAGTGTGTATCGATCGAAGGTGCGTTCTTCTGCAAGAATATCAAGACGGCCATGGTGCTCGGGGAGGCACGGGGGGTGGCGATTGCCGCCTGTGCCGAACTGGGCTTGCCGGTCTATGAGTACGCGCCGCGCCGCGTCAAGCAAGCCCTGACTGGGGTTGGCGGGGCGGAAAAGCATCAGGTTATGAAAATGGTCATGCGCCTGTTGGGTCTTGATGAAGAGGTGCAGCAGGATGCCTCGGACGCCCTTGCCCTGGCCATCTGCCACCTGCAAAGCGCCCGCGGTCTGGCTGGCCAGCAGGAACCGATATAGTGCTTTATCATGAATCAACAACGAACCCTTATTATTGGCGATGTGCATGGCTGCTACCATGAGCTGTCGACGCTCTTGTTCGAGGTGGGCGCGAATCCGGCGTATGACCGCATCTTCTTTATCGGGGATCTGATCAATAAGGGGCCCAGTGCACGAGGCGTGTGGGAGATCTTCCGGTCGGTCAAGGCCACGGCGATCATGGGCAATCATGAGCTGAGCATGTTGAAGATTATGGATGGCCAGCCGCATCGCCACGCCAAGTATATCGATGACCTGTACCGCGACTTCGATGGCGAACTGGATGCGTTTGTTGCCGATGTCCGGCGCTGGCCCCTGTGGTTCGAGGAGCCTGGACTGATGCTGGTGCATGCCGGACTGGTACCGGGGAAACATCCGCGCGATACAGATCCCTGGCATCTGGTCAGCATCCGCACCTGGGATGGATCCGGCGAGGATCTGCTGAATCCCTCGAATCCGCGCTGGTTTGATCTTTACGATACCCCGTCGCTTGTGGTGTTCGGTCACTGGGCCGCGTTGGGCGGGCTAAGCCGGGAATGGGTCGTCGGGCTGGATACCGGCTGCGTCTATGGCGGTATGCTTTCCTGCCTTGTGTTGCCGGAGCGGCGCTTTGTGAGGGTTAAGGCACGCCAGGCGTATTGCTCGATCAACCACTGATGTGGCCGGGCAGATAGAACTTCAGGTTACGGACCAGTTCCTCCTCGTCAAACGGCTTGATCAGGTAGCCGCAGGCCCCGAGGTCGAACATGGTGTTGATCAGGCGCCGTTCAAGACAGCCGGTCATGAGTAGGACTTTGGTTGAACGGGGCAATTTTGCATTGCTCATGAACCAGACGCCATCGTTTTCCGGCATCACATAATCAAGCAGCACAAGATCATAGGGTTTCTCCTTGACCATCTGCAGGGCTTCTTTCGGCGACTTGGAACAATCCACCCGGAAGTCATGCCGCTCAAGGATATCCCGAAGCGCATAGCTCAGATCCTCGTCATCATCCAACACGAGCACGTTCATGAGCCCCCCGTTGTTCGCATTGCCATTCAGTTGCGGCCATCCAGGGACCAACTCCATCCCTACCTGCAGAAAGTGTATCCGCTCCGAAGGGTATTACAAGTCTTATTTACAGCGAGCCTGTAAACCGTTTCAGCCGGACCATGGCTTCACGGATATCGTCCTCGGCGGTGGCGTAGGCGCAGCGGATAAACCCTTCGCCACAGGCTCCGAATGCCGATCCAGGCACACAGGCGACGTTCTCGGCCTCCAGGAAGTTCAAGGCAAACGCCTTGGACGAGAGTCCCGTATCGCCAATGTAGGGGAATGCATAGAACGCCCCCTCGGGTTTCTGGCATGGCAACCCTGCCTGGGCGAATCCGTCAAGGATCAGGTTGCGCCGACGTCGATAGGAATCACGCATTTTTCGGACATCGGCATCGCCGTTCTCCAGCGCCTCGATGGCGGCTTTCTGCGCCAGGATCGGGGCGCAAAGCATGGTGTATTGATGGATCTTCATCATCGCCTCGGTCAGCTCTTGTGGGGCGCAGGAAAAACCGACGCGAAAGCCGGTCATGGCCCAGGCTTTGGAAAACCCGTTCAGGAAAATGGTGCGCTCCTTCATGCCGGGAACGGCTGCGATGCTGACGCGCTCCGCCTCGTAGGTGAGCTCGGCATAGATCTCGTCGGTGATCACCACCAGATCGTGCGCGATGGCGAAGGCGGCGATCTCCTCCACATCCTGCTGGTTGAGGACCGCCCCGGTCGGATTCGTCGGGAAGTTCAACATCAGCACCTTGGTTTTCGAGCTGACCTTGGCCTCCAGGGCGGCGCGGGTCAGGCGGAATCCATCCTCGCGGCGCGTTTCCACCGCGACCGGTACCCCGTGGGCGAAGGTGATCACCGGTCCGTACGAAACGTAGCAGGGCTCGTGGTAAAGCACCTCGTCGCCCGGGCTGACCAGTGCCCGGATAGCCAGATCCAGTGCCTCGCTGACCCCGACCGTGATCATGATCTCGTTGACGGGATTGTAGTCCGCCCCGTATCCGGTGCGAACATACTTTGCGATGGACCGTCGCAGTTCGATCAGTCCGAGGTTGGCGGTGTAGGAGGTGGCACCGTGGTCGAGCGCATAGACGGACGATTCGCGGATATGCCAGGGCGTGACGAAATCGGGTTCGCCGATGCCCAGGCTGATGACATCCTTGCGGGTGCTGACAATCTCGAAGAAATCACGGATCCCAGAGCGTGGCACACCCTTGAGATAGTTGGCGACGTAGCTACGGGGAGACTTGGAGTCGTTCATCGGTTTGCTCTTCTTTCATCAGGACGCCCTGGTCCTTGTAGGTTTTGAGGGTGAAGTGGGTGGCGGTGGACAGCACCCCGTCTATCGTGGCCAGCCGTTCGTTGACAAACGAAGCCACCGTACGCAGGTTTTCGCCCTTCACATAGACCAGCAGATCGTATCCGCCCGACATCAGGAAGACCGATTCGACCTCTGGGAATCGGGCGATACGCGTGGCAATCCGGTCATAGCCGCCGCCGCGCTCGGGGGTCATGCGCACTTCGATGGCAGCCCGTACATGCTCCGGATTGACCAGTTCCTCGTTCAGCAGGGCTTGGTAGCCACGGATGATGCCAGTGGCTTCGTAGTCGGCAACGCGGGCCTGCACGGCAGCTTCCGGCTGTGCCAGCATGATGGCGATATCCTTCAGCGGCGTACGGGCGTCGCGTTTCAAAATCTGTAGCAGTTCGTCCATGATCCCCCTTTCCGGGTCATCGTGTTCCTGTTTCCACGGCACATCGCCGTGAACGCATGTTTAAGATGTACGTTATAAAGGCTGTCTGCTATGGTTTCAATCCGAAAACGAAAAACCATGATATTTGATGAGGGCCGAATGGGACTGGAACAAATCCGTGTGGTGCTGGTGGAGCCGTTATACAGCGGGAATGTGGGCTCGGTGTGCCGGGCGATGGCCAACTCGGGACTGACGGCGCTGACGCTGGTCAACCCGACGCCGATCGATATCGGCGAGGCACGCCAGATGGCCTGCCATGCGTTGCATGTGCTGGACGGGCGGCGCGAAGTCGCCACGCTGGCCGAGGCCGTGGCGGATTGCACGCTGGTGGTGGGAACATCGGCGCGCGAGGGGCTCTACCGCCAGCATGCCCGCTCACCGCGAGACTGGGCACCCGTCATCCTGGATGCCTCGATGCAAGGGCCGGTGGCGCTGGTCTTTGGCCGGGAAGACAAGGGGCTTTCCAACGAGGAGCTGGCGCTCTGCAACCGGATTATCCAGATTCCGTCCGATCCGGCTTGCCCGTCGCTGAACCTTTCGCAGGCCGTGCTGATCTGCTGCTATGAGATCTTTGTTCTCGCTGGTGTGTATGAGCCGCCGGTGGAAAAATCCGAGGCAGCGACCACCGCGTTGCGCGAACGGATGTTCGCGATCTGGCGCGACCTGTTGCTCAAGATCGGGTTCATGGAACTCGACAAGGCCGATCATATGATGCAGGGGTTGCGCCGCCTGATGGGGCGGGGGGCGCAGACGGAGGATGATGTACGCATCCTGATGGGGATTGCCCGGCAGGTCGATTGGGCGGTTGAAAATCTGTCGAAAAAACGGTGAATTTATAGTCAGTGTGTTCGTTATAAACGAGTAGGGGGCGAGGATAATGAAGATGATACAAGGACAGTTGGCGTCGGGGACCACGGCCCCGTCGCCGGAGATCGAGTGTTGGCTTCCTGAGGGAAAGCCCAGCGGGGTTGGCGTGGTCATTTTCCCCGGCGGGGGCTACGGGATGTTGGCCGCCCACGAGGGCGAAGGGTATGCCCGCTTTCTGCGTGATGCCGGTGTTGCAGCGTTTGTCGTGAAGTACCGGCTGGGACCGGCAGGCCACCGTCACCCGGCCATGCTGGAGGATGCCTTGTCGGCCGTGGCGGCGGTACGGTCACGTGCCGTTGAGTTTGGCATCGATCCCGGCAAGATCGGCGTCATGGGTTCCTCTGCGGGCGGACATCTAGCGGCACACGCGCTCTGCGGTTGGTCAGGCTATGCGAGTGAGGTGTCGCTGCGTCCTGATTTCGGGATCCTGTGCTATCCGGTGATCCTGTCCGATGGTCCCTATGCGCACAAGGGATCTATGCAGAATCTGGTAGGAGAGCAGGCGTCTGCGGAACTGCTGGAAGGTCTTTCCTGCGAGCGGCTGGTCACGGCGCAGACGCCGCCCTGCTTTCTCTGGCATACATGCCAGGATGCGGCGGTTCCGCTGGAGAACAGTCTTGCCTTTGCGGCAGCCTTGAGGCAGCACCGTATTCCCTTTCAATTGCATGTCTACAGCAAGGGCAGGCACGGACTGGGGTTGGGGGCACCCTTCGACTGGGGCACCGAGTGCCTGAGGTGGATTGGGGAGACCGTGAATTCGGGTCTTGGTGCAGCCAAATGAGTGTGCCTTCACAGGCGTGGATCGGATCTAGGGAAGGGGTGGCTGCACCGCTGTTCCGGCGTGAATTCGCGTGTCCCCATCCGTTGGCGGCGGCGCATTTATGCATCAGCGGGCTGGGCTATCATGAGGTCTGGATCAATGGTGGCAGGGTGGGTGATCATGTGCTGGACCCGGCCCAGACGGACTACGACAGTCGGGTGTTCTATGTTCGGCATGAGGTAGCGGCACTGCTGCGCACTGGCACGAATGTGATCGGCGTCGTGCTCGGCAACGGCTGGTACCATCAGGACAAGGTATGGGGGACGAACGGTTTCTCGTATGGCCAGCCCCGGCTGATGGCAGAACTGCACCTGCGTTATGTGGATGGCACGAACGAGGTCGTGCGTGCTTGACACGCAATGGCGCTGGGCGGCGGGACCCATCACGGCAAACAATGTCTACGCGGGCGAATGTTACGATGCCCGCCTGGACATCGCGGACTGGTGCCAGCCGGGATTTGACGACTCGACCTGGGAAAAGGCGCGACCGATGGATCCGCCGGGCGGTGAGCTGGTGGAGCAGGTGATGCCGCCGATGCGGCGGATCGAGGCGCTTGCACCGGTGGCGATCCGCGAGGTCAAGCCGGGGATCTTCGTTGTCGATTTCGGGCAGAACTTCGCCGGATGGACGCGCTTCCGGGTCGAGGCCCCATCAGGCACGGAAATCATCCTCCGTTGCGCCGAGACGATATCTCCCGATGGCATGGTCGATACGGCCAGCACGGGCGTCTTCGCGACCCATGTTGAACAGGTCGATCGCTACCTCTGCCGGGGCGGCGGCATCGAGGAATGGGAGCCTCGCTTCACCTATCACGGGTTCCGGTATGTCGAGGTAACCGGCTGGCCCGGGCCGCTCCTGCCGACCCAGATCACGGGGATTGTCGTCCATAACGACCTGCCGGTTGCCGGTCGGTTCGAGTGCTCGGACGCTCGGCTCAATACGCTGCATCGGATGGCACAGTGGACGCTGCGCAGCAATCTGCAAGGGATTCCTGAGGATTGTCCTGCCCGCGAGAAATGCGGGTGGCTGGGCGATGCCAATCTCGTGGCCGAGTTTGCCCTCTGGAATTACGACGCCAACTCCTTCTGGCAGAAATATCTGGGGGATATCGAAACCACCCGGTCCGTCAACGGTGGGATTCCCGGCAATGTGGCACCCGGCAAGCGTTATCCAGCACGCTGTGGTTCTTTCGCTGTGCTGCCGTCATGGCTACAATGGCAGAGGCCTTGGGTGTGCGATCGGCGGTGCAGATGTATCGCGACTGGCAGGGCCACATCGCCGCCGCCCTGAAAAACCGCTTCTTTAATGTCGCCGCCGGGTCCTTGGGTTCGCAGGGGGCCAATACCCTGGCGCTCGCATTCAACGTCCTTCCCGAGGAGGATGCCCGAATCCTGACGGCCTTGGTCGAGGATATCCGTGCCCGTGGAAACCACATGAATGTGGGGGTGATGGGGGTGCGGTTTATCCTGGAGGTGCTGACCCGGCGCGGGGAAGGGGACCTTGCCCTGGCCCTGATGCATCAGGATACCTATCCGGGTTTCGGCCATCTGATCCAGCGAGGGGCAACCACGCTATGGGAATGCTGGGGCGAGGTGGAGCATGATCGTAAACATGGAGCCCGTTCGCTGAACCACCCCTTCATGGGTGGCTACGATAACTGGTATTTCAATACTTTGGCGGGTATCCGTCCGGATCCTGCCAACCCCGGGTTCAAGCACATTATCCTCGAACCGCACCCGATCAAGGGGGTAGCCTGGGTGAGTTGCTGGCACGACTGCCGTCAGGGTCGCATCGAAAGCAACTGGCGGATCGAAAAAGACGACTTTATCTGGGAAATCGTGATCACAGCGGGAACAACGGCCACCGCCACCCTGCCCTGTGGAGGGGCACCGGTTGCGCTGGCGGCCGGCCAGCACAAGTTAAGTCTGAAGTTATAGGTCAGCCGCCCACGACGGTAGGCAAAAACGGGTGGGTAACTTGCTGGGAGAGGCCGCAAGGTGGGGTAGACATTCCTGTCTGCCCATCTGATGCTCGGCTTGATATTTTTGACAGGATTACAGGATTATCAGGATAAAATGGACCGAAACATCAACGTCTTTATCCTGATTAGGATTAAATATACAGTTAACATTATATTGAAATTTTCTAAGCATAATGATAGACGATCATTATGAATATAGAAAAACCTGATCCGAATGCCGTCGGGCGCCGGCTTCGCACACTGCGGCGCCAGTGCAACATGACCCAGGCGGCCTTGGCAGCGAGGGTGGGGATTGGCACAGGACCGCTCAACACGCTGGAGAACGGTCACCACCTGCCTTCGCTGCCGGTGTTGTGCCAACTTGCCCAGGTGCTGGATGTCGATGTCAACCAGATCCTGTTCGATCCGATCGCGGGCGGCATGGTTCGGGAAACGCCGCCCCAGTATGGCAGCCAGGTCAGGAACGAGAGTACCTTTTCCGCC
>DIZZ01000218.1 GCA_002428045.1 Verrucomicrobia bacterium UBA6015 | reverse complement strand
CAGCAAGGCATGCAGCAGGCGCTGCGCGAGGATGTGCTGGAAATTCTGGAATTACGTTTTTATACTATCCCGTATGGCATCAAAGAGCAGCTCGACACGATCAGCGATGCTGGCGTCTTGCGTAAGCTGCATCGCTTGGCTGTTCAGGCCGAATCCATTGGCGCGTTCACGCAAGGCATGCCGGACTAAATTTGGATAGGGAGTGCGCGGACCTCAAGGCAAGCCGCAGAGCAAAAGCCTCCGCCACATCCCTCCCAACCTCCCTGTCAAAACAGCCACAGGGAGCCCACAGAGCAACAGCCAGTGAGTGTCACCCATGGCGGAATTTGCGTGCGTTACCCCCTACGGAAACCCCACATATTAACCCCATCTTTCGTGCCTTTCGCCTGNNCTGTTTCGTAGTTAAAAATCCCATTCCGTGCATTCGTAATTAGTGTCAATCGCGGGCAAAAATCCCAGCGTTGTAAGCTCAGCGCCTCCGCGTCTCCGCGTGAGAAACCCCAGAGCACAAGCCTCCCCAAAGTCTACAGTCCCCAGTCTGCAGTCTCCAGTCTGCGGTCTGCAGTTGTAGTTTACATTAAGAAATTTACGTTGTAGCTGGAAATAAACTCCGTTGGGCTAATAATCGTTGTCCGGCTACGGTAATGCGTTGGAAAATGCGATGCATTCCCTGTGACCAGCGTTACAGCCGCCGTCAACGCCACCTCGATAAAGGGGGCATCATCGAGATCTGGGATATCGGATACGTGCATGATTGAAACTACATAGTGCGCATTGTGGGTAAGAAATATAAGGATGTCTTGCACATCGCTTGCGCTGAAGTAGACGTTGAATTTGGGACGGTTAAGAACATCGGAATATTCAGCAAGAATCCGATCATCAACAACAAGTTCCACCAAGTCTTCACGGACGAGGTCAATAATACGGCCTGGGGCGCCATGTGGATTGATCATACCCGAAACCAGCACGTTGGTATCAAGCACGATGCGCGTCATGACACCCGTTGCTTTCTCGAAACCAAGATCTCCTGTTCGATATCGGCGGTTGAGATCGGCTGCTGCAGTGCGCGGGACCGGGCATTTGAGACTGCCGCCGAGAACATTGCACGGCGGACTTCGCGCAGAGTGATTTCGGCACCTGCGGAATCTACGCCGACCATAATGGCAAAGGGACTCCCGTCCTTGGTGACAAAAACCTCCCGTTCATGAGCGAGAATGTCTCTTAGTTCGCGAGGCCGTTTCAGATCCTGCACAGCTATAGATGTCATAATAATATCCTTTCGATATCATTCAATGTATGGCTGTATTCATGATTGTGCAAGCTCAAATGACCGATAATTTCCACAGGGAGAGCACAGAGAAACAGCCAGAGGGTGACACCCATGGCGGAAACTTGCGGGCGTTTCCCCCAAGGAAACCCCACAAATCAGCGCCATCTTTCGTGCCTTTCGCCTGTTTCGTAGTTATAAATTCGCGTGATTAGTGTCATTCGCGGGCTCTCAAAAGTCTGCCGTCTGCGGTCTGCCGGCTGCAGTCTTTCCCCATCCCCATCTCCCGCATCATCACCGCATTCACCTTATGCACATCATACCGCTCCTCCGCATACCGCCGCGACTCCCGCCCCATGATCGCGATCTGCTCCGGATGCTCAACAAAAAAACGCATCGCCTCCGCCAGCGCCTCCGCATCCCGAGGCGGCACCAAAATCCCGTTCAGCCCAAACTTCAACTTACTTGCAGGCATCCCCGCATCCCCATTCGTGTAATTCGTGTCATTCGCGGGCTCTCATTCTCCCCCCATCTCCATCTCCCGCCGCCGCCTCCAGGAAATCAACAAACTGCTCGCCCAGATGATCACGGTTGAATTCGCGTTCGGCCAATGCCCGCGCATTCGTGCCCATCACCTTACGCAGCTCCGGCTGATCCGCCAGTTCAATCAGGGCCTTCGCGAAGGCCTCTGGATCATCCGGTGGAACGGCCAGTCCGCAATCATTCGTCTTGATCATATCCGCCAGCCAGCCGGGGTAATTATTCAGGACCGGCAGGCCCGAGGCAATATAGTCGAAGAATTTATTCGGGGATGTGCCGTAGTAGAACTCGGGAACATTCGCCAGGATCATCAGCCCCACATCCACACAGCCGATCAGCTTGTTCAACTGCCGCTTCGGCATCGGATCCAAAAACAGGCAATTCGTCAGGTTTTCATCCTTGGCCCGTTGCTCCAGCGCCGGTTTCAATTTGCCATCCCCGATGAAGAGCAGCTTGATATCGGGGCGCTGCCGCTTGATCAAGACCGCCGCTGCATCCAGCACAGCCCCCAGACCGTTGGCAATCCCATGCGCCCCGGTGAACACCGCGACCACGTCATTCGCGCCAATGCCCGGGATTGAGAGATCGAGCCGATTCCCCGGCGTGAAGATGTCCAGATCGCAACTGTTCGGAACCATCGCAATGCGCTTGCCGGGCTGACTCCGCTTGGCGATACCCTCGCAAATCCCCGGCGAGAGTCCGATGCAGGCATCCGCCTTATGGTAGCTTAACCATTCAAGCAAGCTCATGCCGCCCAACAGGAACGGATTCTTCATCCCCAATGCCTTGGGCAACTCCGGCCACAAGTCCCGCACCTCAAACACAAACGGCGTCTTGCTGCCAAAAAGCTTCAACGCAATGCCGGGAATCCCTGCCGTCAGGGGCGTGGACGTCGCAAACAGCAAATCACAAGGCTCGCGCCGGGCCACCCCGATACTGGCCCAGGCAAACCGGATAAAGATCAGGGCACGCTTGAGAATGCCATCATAATTGCTGTAGGGAATATCGATCTGGATCACGTCGATCCCATCGATATTACCCCGCCGAATCCCCTTGATCGGAGCCGATGAAAGCCCGAGATCATCGGTCTTTCCGCAAACCATCGTGACCTTGTGGCCACGGGTGATCAGGCGCTGCGCAAGCTCATAGGATCGCGTGCCGCCGGCCGTGGTTGGTGTTTTGAAATGTTGGTGAAAATATAAAATATTCATGGTTGTTGTTTTGGCGTGCGGCGAGCTCTCGCCGCTTTGTTCCGCGTGACCAGGCACGCGGCTATCAATGCACAATTCCTTATTTCTACACGCCGAGCTTGAGCTCGGCAACCAAAACGGCGCTGGGGCGCCGCACTCCAAATTAAAAGTCGTCTGGTACGAAAATCTGGTCGCATTTTACCGAATTTACGGTGTTGGTAAAGCTGCGATTGGGGTCGGCTGCGAATTGCGCAGCGGAGCACCAGGGGTAGTCTTCGGCGTTGGTGGTGACGCCATGGTGCTCCGGGTTCGTGTGTACATAGTGCAGGCGTGCCAGCCAGGAAGGTTCGAAGGTGATGTGGCTGTCCCAATACTGGAACCAGACCTTGCGGCCTGGCGTGGCATCCTCGCGGTTGAGCTGTCGTGCTGATACTGCATGAAGCTTCGCGATCATTTTAGCCAGCGTATCGGGCTGATCCGTGGCGGCCACGAAATGGTAGTGATTAGCCATGACCGCCCAAGCCTGTAGCCGCCAGCCGAACTCGGTGGCAACGGCGTGCAGCAACTCCAGCAATGCATCCCGTCGTGCAGGGGTGTTGAAATAGGGGAGCTTCTCATGCGTTCCCGATGTAATCATATAGATCCCCGGCTCAAACAGCCAGTGAACCGGTGCATGTAGCCATTGTTTGTTCATAACGTGCCTTTAGGTTTGGAGTGCGGCGAGCTCTCGCCGCTTTGTTCCGCGTGACCAGGCACGCGGCTATCAACGCACAATTCCTTATTTCTACACGCCGAGCTTGAGCTCGGCAACCAAAGCGGCGCCGGGTCGCCGCACTC
>DIZZ01000075.1 GCA_002428045.1 Verrucomicrobia bacterium UBA6015 | reverse complement strand
ACAATCCGGTGACGACGGTTGTGGCGTTTACACACATAAGCAGTGGCACGTCCGATAGCCAGCGCCATTTCTGCCGTCATCGGGTTGACATTGGCAATCCCGCGTACGCCGTCGGTTCCGAATAATCTGCTCATAGTTTTGCATTCTCCCAGTGTTGTTGACTGTTATCGACAATCCGCTGCAGCCAGGCGACGCCCTCCTGCTTGATCTCGCTGGCCAGTGAGGTAATGGTTTCAAGATAGGTTTTTCCCGTCCCTAGGCGGCAGGCAGCCACCAGGGATTCCGGAGGGCTTGAAACGGTGTCCGGCGCAAGCAGGCGGGGTAAATGCGGACGCAGTGCCAGCAGTTTGCCGTGGGACGCATAGGTACCGGGGGCGGCGGCGATCTTGGCGGCCAGTTTTTCAAGCTGCGCACAGCGCTCGGAAAGTCCTGATTCGAGCTGGCGCTGCGCCCCCCTGAGGCAGGCCTGGGCATAAGGATCGCCGGGCGTCAGCAAGGGGCGGATGTACTGATACCAGGCGGCGAGTGCCTGGAGATTGCCTGCATAGATGAAATTATTGCGACCGATGCGATCAATATCGGCATATTGCTTGAGCTGGTAGGGCGATTCCTTCTGGCGTCCGCCGGTCTGCCCGAAGATCAGCATCCCCTCGTTGAGTACATCGCGCCTGCACATCGTCCCGGCGGCCAGTACCGAGCCGTAGGCGATCCGTACTGGGCCGACCAGACCGCCCTGGCCGCCAAGGAAAATGGGCGGCTGATCCAGCATAACACCACGCGGCACATCGCCAATCAAGGTGGCGGTGGCCTTGTCCTGGTGGGCGGTGAAATTGAAGTGGATATAGGACGACCCCACCTCGCTATGGTTTTTTGATCCGGTTCCACCCGCCATCAGGCAGTCGCAGAAATTAATCAGGCTGCCAAGGGTGACATAAGGCATCAGCAGGGTCTGCTTCAAACCGACCGTATGGGCACAGGAGGCCGCTTCCTCGAGCAGTGTGCCCGGGCGGATGTGTGCGCCTGAACCGACAGCGGAACCGTCCAGGAAGACGGCATCCTCTGCAAAGCCGCCGCAGAAACGCACCGACTTGCCAAGTTGACAGTCGACCAGTGTGACCGGCGCTTCGCGCCCGATCTGGCAGTCCGGTCCGATAGACGTGCGGGCACCGCTGAGGCGGCAGCCCGCGAAGATTTCCGTACCGGGTGCGATCTGCTCCGGGGAAATATCCAGCGTGATCGTCTCGGGATGGTGCAGGCGGATGCCCCGGGCGGTAAATTCTGCATGTGTTGTGGTATTCATCATTCGCTTATTCCTGAATCATTCCTAGGTTACTCCACGGTAACGGATTTGGCAAGGTTACGCGGCTGGTCGATCGGACATCCACGCAGATTGGCGACATGATAGGCGAAAAGTTGCTCCGCGATCACGACCGGAATCGGGGCCAGGAAGGCCGGGCAGCGGGGGATCCTGATCACGTCGTTGCAGTGAGCGGTAATCGCCTCGTCCCCTTCCGTCGCAATGGCCAGCACCGGTGATTTCCGGGCTCGGCATTCCTGCATATTACCGATGGTCTTCTCCCGCCCGGGGATATCCGGGACGGCGGCAACGACGGGGACATCCTCGGAGAGCAGGGCGATGGGGCCATGTTTGAGTTCGGCGGCGTGGTAGCCTTCGGCATGGATGTACGAAATTTCCTTCAGTTTGAGTGCCCCTTCCATGGCGACAGGGAACATGTAACCACGCCCGATGTAGAAGAAATCGTTTTTATCGGCATAACGTTCCGCGAGCTTGCGGATGGCATCGTTTTGCTCAAGGACGCGACTACAGAGCACAGGCAGTGTTGCCATGGCTTCGATCATCGCCTGACCATCATGCTGGGAGAGCCGGCGCGTACGCCCCATGATAATAGCCATCATGGCCATGACCGTGACCTGGCAGGTGAATGCCTTGGTTGAAGCCACCCCGATCTCGGGACCGGCGTGCAGATAGACACCACGCCCGGCCTCGCGGGCAATCGTCGAGCCGACGACATTACAGATGGCCAAGACCGATGCCCCCTTGCGGGCGGCTTCCCGCACCGCCGCCAGGGTGTCAGCCGTTTCCCCCGACTGGCTGATCGCCAGCATACAGGTATCGCGCAGGATGATCGGATTGCGATCCCGGAAATCCGCCGCCTGCTGGACATCGGTGGGTATACTAGCGATATCCTCGAAAAAATACTTCCCGACCATGCCTGCATAATAGGAGGTACCACAGGCGGCGATGCTGATCCGGTCGATCCGGGCCATTTCAGCGGCATCCATGTGCATACCGCTAAGCTTCGCGGTGCCATCCTTGGGCTGCAGGCGACCGCGCAGGGCGTTGGCGATGGAGTCCGGCTGTTCGAAGATCTCCTTCAGCATGAAATGGTCGTACCCCCCCTTCTCGATCGACCCGGCATCCCAGTCGATCAGCGTCGGCTTACGCGAAACCGGTGTATTCTTGAGGGAGGTGATCTCCACCGCGTTCCCTGTGGCGCAAAGGATATCGTCATCATCTAGGAAGATAACCTGATTCGTGTAATTGATGATCGCGCTGGCATCGGAGGCGATGATCGTCTCGCCGTTGCAGATGCCCACAGCGATCGGACTGCCCTTGCGCACGGCAACGATCTGGTCGGGGTGCAGGGAGGAAATGACAGCGATCCCGTAGGTTCCTTCCAGCTTTTCGGTGGCCAGCGCAACCGCATTCCGAAGATTTCCGTCGTAGCATTCCTCGACCAGGTGGGCGATCACTTCGCTGTCGGTCTCGCTGCGGAACACATAGCCCTGGGCGGTCAGCTTTTCGCGCAATTGCAGGTAGTTGTCGATGATCCCGTTATGCACGATGGCAAACTGCCCGCTACGACTCAGGTGCGGATGTGCATTGGCCTCCGTGGGTTGTCCGTGGGTCGCCCAACGGGTATGGCCAATACCCAGCGTAGCGGTTTTTGTTGCCGCCGGTGCGGCACCCAGAGCGGCTTCAAGATTGGCGATCTTCCCCGCGCGGCGGATCAGGCGGAGTGACTCGTCCCCGGTTGCGCACAGAGCCATGCCAGCCGAATCATAACCCCGGTATTCCATCCGTTTAAGACCAGCCAGAATGATATCTGCCGCGTTACGGCGCCCCGCATAACCAACTATTCCACACATGATAGACGCTACCTTCCTCGCTGACCGGCAGCGCAGGCGTACTTTAATTACGGGATTTCACGCCGCCCCGAGACCGATTCCAGATGCACACGACGGGGCGTATTGTGCATGATATTCTGTTTGAAATCAATGTGTTTTGCTTTTAACTTGCGTCTGCTTGCCGGATAGACGACTATAACCATCAGTTTGTTTGACATCAGGGTATTATATTGGGGTCCAGGCATGATTAATTTCTTCAAGCGCAGTGCGCATGAGTTTCATATTCCGGTAATGGGTACTGGATTCACCATCGGCTCACCGTTTGATGTGGCCCGTTATGGGATTTCGTCCGTCGTCTCGCTGGTGGATGATGTACTGATCGAGCAGATGCGGCGCTATTATACCGCGAAGTACGGCAAGCCCTATGAGGCGATCGGCGGGACGGAGCACGATGCCAGGGCTCGGCGGATCTGCGCCTATCTGAATTTGATGAATACCGTGGTAGGGGAACAATCGGCCTCGCTACGGGCCTCTCCATTCGAACCGGGCAGTGAGATCACGCGCTATTACGAGCTTTTGCCTGCGGGCGAGCTGAAATCGCAGTACCAGAAGATGCTGGTCGCGACCGATGCCGTTGAACGGCTGCGCCTACAGGCGGACCTGCGGGAGCAGGCAGTGCCCGGCGGCATCGATGTCAATATCATGACTAAACTTGACCGCCTGCCGTTGGAGAACGGTACACCGATGGCCGCCGAGTTCAGTGACGGGCTATCTGCGTTGCGAGGGTATGCGACGAGCGATGTTTCGTCCGGAATCGTGTTTTCGGCAGGGCTTAATGCCTCGCTGTATTCCTCGCTCAGCGATTATCCGGATTTCCGTCCAGATGCCTCCGGCCGCTCCAAGAAAACGGTCATCTTAAAGGTCAGCGACTACCGGTCGGCGTTGATCCAGGGCCGATTCCTTGCCAAGCGGGGCATCTGGGTCTCCGAGTTCAGGATTGAATCCGGACTGAATTGTGGTGGACATGCCTTTGCTACGCAGGGGTTCCTGATGGGGCCGATCCTGGAAGAGTTCAAGAACAACCGTGAGGAACTCTGCCAGCGGTTGCATGAGGATTACAATAAGGGTCTGGTCTCCCGGGGGCTGGCACCCATGGCCGCACCGCGCGACATGCTGGTGACCGTGCAGGGCGGGATCGGCACCCATGCCGAGCACCGTGCATTGCTGCAGTATTACAAGATGGATGGCACGGGATGGGCAACGCCCTTCCTGCTGGTGCCGGAGGCGACCAGCGTGGATGATGAGCACCTCACCCGTCTGCTGGCGGCAACGGAGGCCGATGTCAAGCTGGGACTATCCTCCCCGATGGGCATCCCGTTCTGGACGCTGCAGACCGCCGCCAGCGAGGAGCAGCGGCGCAAGCACATTGCCGATGGAAATCCCGGCAGTGACTGTCCGAAAGGCTATCTGGAGTTGAACACAGAGTTCGAGGGAACGCCGCTCTGCATAGCCTCACACGACTACCAGCGACAGAAATTGGCACAGATTGACGCATCGGACCTGCCCCCTGCAACCAAGGCACGGGTAATGGCGGATGTGCTGGCAAAATCCTGCATCTGTCATGACCTGGGTGCAGGGGCTACGCTGAAGGCCGGTATTGTCAAGACGGCGTACACATCGATTTGCCCTAGCCTGACCATCGTTCACTTCAAGGCGCTGGCCTCCCTGGAGGAAATGGTCGGGCATATTTACGGTCGGATTTCGCTGATGAAAGACAGCGACCGTCCGCACATGTTCATCCGCGAATTATCACTCTATGTGGATCACCTACGCAATGAGCTGGCTCGCATTGCCGATGGCGTCTATGAGCGGAAGCTGTCCTACTATGCCGAATTCAAACAGAACCTGATGGAGGGGATCAGCTACTATCAGGACCGATTCATGGATTTCGTGAGCGAGCATCAGGATCGTTTCTGCGCCGATCTAAGTCGTATCAAGTCCCAGATCGAGCAGATCCAGGTCGATAGCTGCACCTGAATCACCGGACGAAGGTCGGCGTAGGGATCTAGCGCGACTGCCGACGAACCCGCGACGCCGCTTGGCGTGCCTTCATCGCGGCGGTTTCGCTTTCGAAGATCTGTTTGCGAAGCTCGCTGATCGGCGTGGAGGGATCCTGCAGCTTACCGTCGGCCTTGTAATAGACGCCTGTCTTGCGATGTCCCTGTTCGTATTCACCGCAAAAGCGGATGCCGTTCGGCCAGGTGTATATCCCGAAGCCGTGCCGAAGCCCATCCTGCCACTGCCCCTCATAGCGCGTGCCGTCGAGGTGTTGCCAAACGGCGTACCCGTTGAGTTTTCCGTCCTTCCATTCCCCCGCCGCTTGTTCGGTGTCATCCGCGCCCACCGTCCATACCGCCAGCCCCGGCCCCGTTGCTGACTCGGCTGATCCAGCCCAGCGCACCGATTCGCCCGGCACCGGCACCGGCGTCCAGATCTTGATGTTTTGTCCGCCCGCAGCATCAAGCCACGCCGCCCCATCATTCCTGGCGGTTGCCGACGAGCCAACCGTAAGCGTTGCGGCGGTCAGTGCGATCAAAACGGTTCGATACGAAGCGGGTGATTTATGCATGACTAGAATCTCCTATCCAGTTTCCTATTTTTTCAACATCATCAATTCGCTTTATAAAGGCATCGACGACCACCGGATCGAATTGCCCGCCGCGGTGGCATTGAATCTCCCGGACGGCCTCGTCACGGGCCATTCCCTTGCGGTATGGACGATCCGAACGCATGGCGTCATACGCATCAACCAAGGTGAAGATACGTGCCCCGAGAGGTATATTTTCACCCTTGAGCCCGCTGGGGTACCCCGAGCCGTCGAACGCCTCATGATGGCAGCGCATCAGCTCCGCCGTGTCCTTCAGGTCGGGACTCTTGCAGATCAGTTCGTATCCGGTGGTAACATGGGTGCGCATAATGCGCCACTCCTCGTCACTCAGCGAGGCCCCCTTGAGCAGGATCGCATCGGGGATGGCAATCTTGCCGATATCGTGCAACAAGGCACCCTGGCGGATATCGGCCAGTTTCTTTTCAGAAAATCCGAAATCACGGGCAAGCATGCAGGTGATATCCTGCACACGCTGGCTGTGTGCTCCCGTGGCGTGCTCCCTGGCATCCAACATCGACGCCAGTGCCCGCAATGTGAAGTCCAGGGAATCGCGGGTGCGCTGCAGGGCATTGGTTAATTCCAGACTCTTGCGACGAACCATCACCTCGAGGTTCTGCTGGTATTCAAGGTTTTCCACGCGCAACCGATGATATTCCAAGGCACGGCCCAAGGTGATCCGCAGTTGATTCAGTTGGATCGGCTTCTGGATAAAGTCGTACGCACCGTGGCGCAAGCTGTTCACGGCATTATCCAGGGTCGCCTCACCAGTAATGACAATCTTGACCAGCAGGGCATCAATGGCATCGACCTTCTGGATTAACTCAAGGCCGTTCATGTCGTTCAGGTTCAGATCGATCAGCGCCACATCAAACCGCCCGGGATGGTTGACGATAGCCTCGTGCGCAGCGGTTCCATTATCATACAGCTCCGTTTCGCAGCCCTCCATGCGCAACAGCATATCGGTGACCTTCAGCACGGACCGATCATCATCGATTACAAGGATACTGGGCTTCGTGGTCTCGTCTTCCGACGACACATGCAGGGGAGGCTCCCCGCCGCCATCGAAACTCCCGCTTTCCGTCCACACATAACTACGATCCCGTCCATTGCGTTTCGCAAGGTAAAGCGCCTCATCGGTGCGGGTCATGAGCACGTCGGCGTCCACGAGGGCACCGTCACGGTTGCGCCCGCTGGCCGCACCAACCGAAACCGTGCATTGTATGGATCTGCCGTCCCGAGCGCAGAAGGTATAAGCGCGCACGGCTTCGGTTAATCGGCGGGACATCTTTCCTAGACTCGCAGGATCGGCATCGGGCATGACGATAATGATCTCGTCACCTCCATAGCGGGCAACCAGATCGGAACTCCGGCAGACACCATGGACGATTTGTCCAAGCTCGCTAAGTACTTGATCTCCAACAAGATGACCATAAGTATCGTTGATCTGCTTGAAATGGTCTACGTCCAGTATCATCATGCTGGTCGAGAATCCATAACGATACGCCATTTGCCAGATCGATACGAGTTCATCCTGTAGGTAATGCCGGTTGTAAAGCCCCGTCAACTCATCCCGCACGGCCAATTCCCGGATGCGGTGAAAGGCGGTCAGCACGGTCGTCAACTGATTGGTCGCATGATAAAGAAAGGAGATGTCCGATTCGCTGTAGGCATAATCCGCTGGCGGCACGAAGACGAGCAAGCCGGTCACCGTTCCATGATCGATAATGGGGAACGAGAAGGCGTTTTTCACTTCGCTGATGCCGTCATCCCCGATGTCCTGGGCGTTGATGAACTGCAACCTGACCTGATCGCCCAGCTCGAGACTGGTGAGCCGTTGATAGCGCGTTCGGATCAGTGCTTCCATCTGGGCGATAAAACCGGCGGATACGGGTTTGCGGAGCGTTCCGATCATGATGGCGTTACCATCCTGAGCCTGGCAGCTCATGATCGCGGTGGCGATGGTGGGAAGCGCCTCACCTAGGTCGCGTGACAGGTTCCCGAGGGCGTTGCTGATGCTGGTCGCCTCCATGGCCGTTCGCGTGGTTTCCCCAAGGATGCTCAACTGATACTGGATCTGGTTGAGACTGACACGACTGCCAGCGGCCAATTGCTGGCGTACGCGCTCTGCCTCAGACCGAACGCCCTCCGTCAGTTCATGGAATGAACTGGGCTTTTCAAGAATGGTGGTGATGCCGAGTGCGCGTGCTTTTTCCCTGACCTCGTCTTGAACATAACCGCTCAGTATCACGATTCGCATCCACGGCCAGATGCGCAGCGCCTCGCTTAGGAAGGTGATCCCATCCATCGGTTCCATCACAAGATCCGAGACGACCACATCAAACCGGTGGCTGAGCAGGATCTGCAGTCCTTCGCCGCCATCGCGGGCGGTCATCACCCGGAATCCGGCGATGGTGAACGCTTGTTCGATCAGTTTGCGCAGGCCATCATCGTCATCGAGCAACAGGACACTGATAGGCGAATCCGCCCCGCGCCAATCCATGCCGACGGGCGCGTTTTGTAACGGCTGTGTTGTTGTGCTCAAGTCCATGACAAGAACCTAACGCAGCCATGGCCGAAAATCAAGATAAGGATTGATTTATAAACTGAAAATCGCCAGGACGGTGAGGCCATACAGGATAACCGTTGCCAGCAGGGGAACATCAGTGAGCAGGAGCGTTTCGGGGCGGTCGCCCTTGTCCTGGCGATAGAGCAGGTCAAGGTAGCGGAACATGCCGAACATGACGATGGGAATCGTGAAGCCGAGCCGTGATGAACCGAATTTCTCGACCGTCTCCGGCCAGAGGGTATAGATAGAATAGGCCACGCAGGTGGCGGCGGTAACGGCGGCGATGAGTTGATCCAGGAGTTGCAGGTCGTATTTTTGCAGGCTGACACGCTGGCGGGCCGATGCCGTACTTTCAACCGACCCCTTCTCCTGGCGGCGCTTGCAAAGCGCCAGGAAGAGAGCCAGCAGGAAGGTACACAGCAGCAACCAGGGGGAAATGGGTATCTCGGGCGCATCAAACACGGCAGCACCGGCAATCGCGCGCAGCACGAATCCGGCAGCAATGATGAATACATCGAGCAAAGCCACATGCTTCAGGAACAGCGTGTAAACCGCCTGCAGCGCCACATACCCGAGCAGGACGCTGCAGAACGGTACGGAAAGCTGCCAGCCGCCCGCGAAGACGATCGCCAGCAGAACCAGGGCGCTGATCACTGCCGAGCGGCTGGACAGGCGGCCGGAGGCCAGCGGACGGAAGCGCTTGGTGGGATGCTGCCGGTCACTCTTCAGATCCAGTAGGTCATTGAAGAGGTAGACAGCACTGGAGACTAGGCAGAAAAGTAGGGCGGCAGGAACCGCACGGAACAGCCCGTTCACCAGATCGACCTGCTGCATCTTATCGCCAAACCCGAAGGCCAGGGCAGCCAGGACGACGGCATTCTTGGTCCACTGGGCGGGACGCATCGCGGTAATCAGGGCGGAAAGCTCGAAACGTTTAGGCTTGGATTCGTGCATAATCGGACCGGGGTGTGTATGTTTATTTAATATCAAGTACGGATTCCAGATCCGGATCCTCGGGCGCACCAAAACGCTTGGCTTGCAGATAATGGGCCTGCGCCTTCTCGTAGTCGGGAGATTCATCGCGCAGGATGAGCTGGCACAAATTGTAGTGGGCTGAAGCATGGCCGGGGTTAAGTGCAAGGATCCGCTCCAACAAACGCTTGGAAACGTCCGTGTTGCCCTGGCCAAGGCGGACCGTCGCAAGAACCAGCAGGGCGGGCGTGGCGTCGGGCGTCTTCTTGAGGATCGGCATAACCAGACGGTCGGCCTCGTCGAATTGACCGATTTCGCACAGCGTATAACCCTTGCTTACATCAAGGAGTGCCTGTTCATCCAGAACCGGTTCCTGGGCTGTAACGGCGTCGTTCGTTATGACCGGCAGCACCGCCGGAGCGGCCTTCTGCACCAGCAGCTTTTTTAATTGCTGCTGGCAATAGGCAGAACGGAACTGGATCAGCTCGCCGTAGAAATCGGGGAACCGTTCGGCGTAATCACGATAGGCCGCGATGGTCGCACCATAGAGCTGGATCGCCTCATCGCGCTTCTTGTCTTGCAAGGCCTGGTCAGCCTTCTCGATCAGCCGACCGATCGACTCGAACTGGCGATCTGAAGAACTGGCATCCTGCGCCCGCAACGCAAAGGGGAAGGCGACGATAGCCCCAGCCAAAAGTGCAAATAGTATGTTCGTTGGTTTCATAAGCTCTTCTATAGTTGATGTCGGTTGTTTTTGGCAAGGCTATTCAGCATACCCCTCAGCGGTAGATGGTGAGATGGCGGACAGCACCCGCATTTCAGTTTAGCAGTTTGGCTTTCAGGTTGAGGTAGCTGTCGGTATAGCCTGCCCCCATCTGCGATTCACGGTGGTCGAACCCGAAGGCGCGGCGTTTGACGGCCAGCACGGGCGGTGCCTGGATGCGCTTGGCCAGTCCTATGCCCTGATACTGGTTCCACCACCGTTCCAGATCGGCGATAAACGCCTTGGCCTCCGGGAAGATGTCCTTGATGGGCATCGGCAGATGAAGCCGTTGTTCAAGCTCCCCGGCGATATACCACTCAAGGATGTCCTCGGGGGTCGCTCGGTTCCACCACTCCACCCAGCTTTCGAAAAGTCGGTCATGATAGGGGTAAATCAACGGATCACCAAGCCCCTTATCCACGTCCTGCTGGGGGCTTAGCTCGGCGGATGGCACGACCGTGATGCTTCCCTCGGGAATAACCTCGCGACCGTAGGTCGTCGCGTTAAGGTGCCGGGCTAGCGCATAGACATCGCCTTTCCAGAGGTCGCCGATCGGCGCGAGGAATCCGCCCAGATCGCCGTACAGCGTGGAATACCCGACCGTCAGTTCCGATTTGTTGGCATTGCAGGTGAAACCGCCGACGAAGGCGGCCGCCAAGGCGGCTAAAATGCGCGAGGAGCGGTCGCGAGCCTGGACGTTTTCCAGCATGAAGTCGCTCAGGCGCAGCGTCAGTCCGGCGGGCAGCGAGGGGCAGGTCAGGCGCAGTCCGTCGATCTGGCGATGCGTGAGCGCGACGCTGTCCTCGATGGGAATGGATACATAGGGGACATCCAGCCGCTGCGCCAGATCCGCCGCCAGATCGCGGGTTGTGGCGGAGTTGTAGCGGCTGGGCATGTTGACCAGGAGTAGATTCTCGGGAGGCAGAACCAGGCGGAACAAGGCGGCAACCACGGCGGAGTCAATACCGCCGGAAGCGCCGATCACCACCTTGTGGATTCCACATGACGAGAGGAACCGGGAGATGCCATAGCACAGGGCATCGCACAGGTCGTCCACACCGTCGTGATGGGGCGTCTCGGGCGGCGCAAACGCGGTATCCGGTGCACGGGGAATGTCCAGCGTCAGCACCTGAGAATCGAAGGCGGACGGGCAACGGACGGCATGACCGTGGGCATCATAGACGCAGGAGGCCCCGTCGAACGTGAACACGGTCTTGCCGTTATTCTGGATGCCCGTGTGGTTGACATAGATCAGGGGACGCCTAAGCTGGCGGGCATGGGCCGAAAACACCCGGTTGCGCTTGTGGTTCTTGTTGAAGGTGAAGGGCGAGGCACTGGCGTTGATGAACAATTCGATATCCTGATGCTGGGACAGTCGCCCCAGCGGGGAGAGAGCGTAGTCAGGATCCCAGGCATCCTCGCAAAGGATGCAGCCAAGCACAGCGCAGGAGGCGTTGACCGGGGTCAGGAAATGATCGATGGCCTCGTCGCGTTCGAAGGCTAATTTACGCAGATCAAAAAAATGGCGGCTGTCATCGAATTGGCGATAGTTGGGCATCAGCGCCTTGATGCAGAACGGGTACGGGGATTGCTCGGGACCGATGAACCGGCCATGATCCGCCACGAACAGGGCGTTGTACTTGCGCACACGCCCATCCTCGTTGCGCTTTAGCCAGTCCATGGCCACATTGCCGAACACCACGGTCAAGCCATCGGACGCCTTGCGGATCTCCTCACCGCAGGCCTCGCACTGGCGGAGGAAGGCTTGCTGTTCCCAGAGGTCGCCGAGCAGGTAGCCGGGAATCGCCATTTCAGGAAAGACCAGCAGGGCGACGCCATCGGTACGGGCATCGCGGATCGCCTTCAACATTCGGTCGGTATTGATGCGGGGGCGACCCGGCATAACGTCAAACTGGACAATCCGCGTTTTTACATGAGTGTCTTTTTTCATGCGTTCCCATTCGTGGCGCCATCCGCAGCCGCCTCGGCAGCCGCCTGCACCGCCTCTCGTTGCTTCTCACCCCAAAGCTCGGTTTCGATCCGGCGAAGGCGACGAAAGAACCCGTAGAGGACGCCCGTCATGGTCGCAATGACCACCAACGCCAGTACAAGCAGGATCAACCCGTTCATGGTACGTCTCTCCTAACAGGCGCTCAGCGCTCGCGGCGTGTAGCCATTTGGTCGGCAGCCACCGCCAGGATAATGATCAGCCCGATCGCCACCAACTGCCAGTTGGTGGAAATGCCGCATAGCGTCAGGCCGTTGCGCAGCACACCGATCAGCAGCGTACCGATGATTGTGCCGGTCAGCGTGCCGCGTCCGCCGCTGGGCGAACAGCCGCCGATAATGACCGCCGCGATAATGTCGAGCTCCAGCGCCAGTCCGGCCGTTGGCTGCGCGGAACTGGCACGACTGGTCGTGATCATGGCCGCCAGTCCAGTGAGTGCCCCGGTCACGGCATACACCGACACCAGCAGGCGACGCACGTTCACCCCAGCATGGAAGGCCGTATCGACATTTGATCCGATGGCGAAGGTGTAACGACCGAAACGTGTGTATTTGAGGACAAAGCCCATCACCACCAGCACCGCCGCCAGTAGCACCACCGATACCGGAATCCCCAGCAGACGCCCCGAGTCAAGCTGCGTGAACGCGGACACCGTGAAGGGTTTGCCATTATTGACCAGGAGCGAAACGCCCCTGAAAATACTCATGGCACCCAGGGTCACAATGAACGGGGCGAGCCGCAGTCGCGTGATCAGCATCCCGTTCACCCATCCACAGAAGGCCCCGCAGCCGACGCCAGCCAGGATCCCGCCCGCCACCGCGCCGAAGGAAAGGCTGATATGGGTACCGGCGGCGACATCCGCCCAACTCGCCCCGCCCAGCAGCAGCATCACCAGCGCCCCCATCATGCCGCACATACCCATCATCGTGCCGACCGACAGGTCGATGCCCCCGGTGATGATCACAAAGGTCATCCCCACCGCCATCATCATATTAACGCTGGAACGGCTCAGTACATTGGTCAGGTTCGTTGTCGTCAGAAACTCGTGCGGCACCAGGAAGGTCCAAAGCGAAAACACAAAGATCAGCGAACAGAACGGCAACAGTTGCTTGGCAAACTTATTCATGATCATCGACTCCTATACCGCCGCAAGGTGCATGACCTCTTCGGGGGTGGTTTGTGAAACATTCAATCGTCCGACAAGCCGCCCGCGGCGCATGACCAACAGGCGGTCGCAAACACCGAACAGTTCGGGCAACTCCGAGGAAATCATCAGGATTGCCTTGCCGCGTGCCGCCAGCTCATTGATCAGGCCGTAGATTTCGCGCTTGGCACCGACATCAATACCGCGGGTCGGCTCATCGAAAATGATGAATTCCGCGTCGGCCAGCAGCCACCGGGCAATCAGGACCTTCTGCTGATTGCCGCCGGAAAGCGATGACATCGGGGCATCGGGCTCGCTCCACTTGGTCCTTGTCTTTGCGCCATATTCGAGGCACAACGCCTGCTCGTGGGATCGCCTCAGAACGTGTTTCATGCCGGTCCGCTCGTAGTTCGGCAGCATCAGGTTCCAACTGCAGGGGAGCTGGGTGCAAAGCCCCGTGCGCTTGCGGTCCTCGGTCAGCAGGGCCACCCCGTTACGGATGGCATCCGCCGGGTTACGCAGGGCGACCCGTCTGCCGCCCAGCCGGATGTCCCCTGTCAGCAGCGGTTGAACACCAAAAAGCGCACGGGCCGTTTCAGTGCGTCCGGCACCGACCAACCCGGCCATGCCAACGACCTCGCCGCGCCGGATCTCAAAGCCGATATCGGCAATCCCCTCGGCGGTGCCCAGCCCGCTGACCTCCACATAGACCGGCCCCGGCGAAACCGACCGAGGCGGATAGAAATCGGCCAGCTCGCGTCCGACCATGTGTTTAACAATTTTCCCGATATCAAGATTCCTGGCACGGTCGCTGTGTACCACCGCGCCATCCCGCAGGATGCTGATATCGTCGGCCAGGTCCATCACTTCATCCATGCGGTGCGAGATGTAGATGATCGACAGGCCACGTCCGCGCAGTTCGCGCACGATCTGGAACAGACGGGTGGCCTCGCTCTCGGAGAGCGACGAGGTGGGCTCGTCCATGACAATAATCCTTGCCTCTCGCATCAGCGCCTTCAACAACTCTGCAATCTGGCACTGCCCCGGCGTCAGGCTGGAAATGAGCGATTCCGGATCGATCTCGAAACCGTACTGTTTGCACAGTGCCCGTGTCTTCGCTATCATGGCGGTGCGATCAACCTTCCACGGGATGGACGACATCAATTCCCGCCCGAGAAACACGTTCTCGAAGACGGTCATGTGCTCGGCCAGATCAAGTTCCTGGTAAAGCATGGAGATGCCCGCCGCCAGCGAATCGCCCGGTGTGGCAAACACCCGCCGCTGCCCGCCGACATGGATCTCCCCTGCATCCGGCTGATAAACCCCGGCCAGCACCTTCATCAGGGTGGACTTTCCGGCCCCGTTCTCACCACACAGGGCATGTACCGTGGCTGGACGTACCTGGAACGTCACCTGGCTAAGCGCCTGAACTGCTCCGAAGGCTTTGGAGATGCGCTCCATGCGCAGCGCGTATGTTTCCGTATTCATCGTTTATAACCCCAGTGCCGCCGGGAACTTCTGTTTCATTTCCGCAAGGTTGCTGCGGTCGACAATCATGCTGGGAATCGGATACGCCTTGGGGACCGGACGGTTCGCGATCGCCTCGACGACCAATCGTACGCCCTGGTACCCGATCTCGAACGGATTCTGCACAATCAAGGCTGCAACCTCCCCGCGCTCAATCCCTTCCAGCAGCACCGGGTCCGAATCGAACCCGACCATCTTCACCTGGCCAGCCAGCCCGAGGCTTTGAATCGCCTTATAGGCACCGACCGATACCGGTTGATTGACCGCGAACAGACCATCTACCTGCCCCTTGTTACGCAGCAGCAGATCCTCGGTTTTCTGTCGCCCGTCCTCTACCGTACCGAGCGTGAACTGCTCGGCGATGACCTTGATTTCAGGAAACTCACGGGCCAGTGTCTGCTTGAACCCCTCTGCACGGGCATCGGTGGATGCCGAGTTTTGCACGAATTTGGTGATGATGACATTACCCCGCCCGTTGATCGCCGCCGCCAGACGCCGGGCACCATCCGCGCCACCGGCAAAATTATCAGTGGCCGCAAAACTGGCGTACGCCTCCGGGCCGGCGTCAATGCCCGAATCGATGATCACGCACGGTATGCCCAGCGTTTTGATTTTCTCAACTGGACGAACGAGCGCCTGCGCATCATTGGGACCAAGCACGATACCGACCACACGCTTGGCAATCGAATCCTCAACGGCCTGAATCTGCTTCTCGCGGTCGGTTTCCTGCTCCGGACCGGTCCAGATCATCTCATATCCCAACTCGTGGGAGGCCCGTTCCGCCCCTTGGCGAACCACCTCCCACCACATCGAGGCCGTTCCCTTGGGAATCACCGCAATCAGGGGACGGGCGTCGTCCTGTCCCTGCGGGGAAGATATCTTACGGACCACCCCGGACGTGAAAAGAACGGCCGAAATGGCCAGGATCACCACTGCTCCAACATTACTCCGCGTCATACGTCCCCTCCATGGCGATGCTGATTCCGCCGAACCGTTCGTGGAAAACGGGTATATAAAACCAAATCCGAAGCAAGGCCGCAAGGCTATTCCCTCAGGGCAGACGCATCTTAATTT
>DIZZ01000186.1:2059-16885 GCA_002428045.1 Verrucomicrobia bacterium UBA6015 | reverse complement strand
GTTATTTTTCAACGGCTCCTTAGACTCGTTTTCCGTTCTCGTCCACCGATTTAACGACACCTGGCACCTGACTCCGAAAAACGCATACCCGTGGGGGTATTGTCGCCGACCATTAACGCCCTTGACCTGTGCGCATGACCCGCTTATATTGCCCAGAAAATGAACATCAATACGGCGGATGACGTGGTGAGATCGGTGGCGGCCTTGCTGCAGGCGCGTGGGTGGCGGCTGGCCACGGCGGAGTCCTGCACCGGGGGGCGGATCGCCAGCGAGGTGACCGCGCAGGCGGGCAGTTCGTCCTACTACGCAGGGGGCGTGGTGGCCTATGCCAATGCCGTCAAGACGGCATTGCTAGGGGTTCCGGGGGCGCTGATCGAGCAGCACGGGGCGGTGAGTGCCCCGGTTGCCGAGGCCATGGCGCTGGGGGCACTGGAGCGATTGGGGGCTGATGTCGCCGTGGCCACCACCGGCATCGCCGGTCCGGGAGGGGGAACCGACGCCAAACCGGTCGGCCTTGTCTTTATCGCCACCGCCGTGCGACACCATGGTTGCAGGAGCGAGGAACGGCATTTTCAAGGAAATCGCGAGGCGGTGCAGTTCGCGGCTAGTCAAGCCGCCTTGAACATGCTACAACAGTCCCTACGTGATCTTTTAGACATGGTTTAAGCAACGGATTTATTAACCAGCGAGGAGTGAATATGGCAAAGCGGGTAGAAGGAAAAGCGGCGGACGGTGCCCCTCTTGAGGATGTGCTTGCGCAGATCCGCAAGGAGTTCGGCGAAGGGGCCATCATGCGGATGGGGGATGCCTCGTCCACACGGGAAGTCGAGCACATTTCAACCGGGGCGTTCTGTGTCGATCAGGCCCTGGGTATCGGCGGACTGCCGCGCGGACGCGTGGTGGAAATCTTCGGGCCGGAATCCTCCGGGAAGACTACCTTGACGCTGCATGTCATCGCCAATGCGCAAAAGGCGGGCGGGACCGCCGCCTTCATTGATGCCGAGCATGCGCTCGATCCAGGATATGCGAAGAAAATCGGTGTCAACCTGGATGATCTGCTGGTGTCGCAGCCCGGCTCCGGCGAGGAGGCGTTGCAGATTGCCGATTCGCTTGTGCGCAGTAATGCGCTGGATGTGGTGGTGATCGATTCCGTGGCGGCGCTGACCCCGCGGGCGGAAATGAACGGGGAAATGGGCGATTCGCATGTCGGTCTGCAGGCGCGCCTGATGTCGCAGGCCATGCGCAAGCTCACCAGTGCGTTGTCGTCGTCCAAGACGCTGTGCCTCTTCACCAACCAGATCCGCGAGAAGATCGGCGTGATGTTCGGTAGTCCGGAAACCACACCGGGTGGACGGGCGCTGAAGTTCTATGCGTCGGTGCGTCTGGATATCCGGCGTATTTCCTCGCTCAAGGATGCCACCGGACGGGTCACCGGCAACCGGACACGTGTCAAGGTGGTCAAGAACAAGATGGCGCCACCGTTTATGGAAGCCGAGTTCGATATCCTGTATGCGCAGGGTATTTCCTGGGAAGGGTCCGTGCTGGAATCTGCACTGGCTGAAGGGCTGATCGTCAAGAAGGGCTCGTGGCTTTCGTACGAGGGTGAGCAGATCGGTCAGGGTAATGATGCGGCGCGGGAGTTCCTGGAAAAGAACCCGGCGGTGGTAACCACCCTGACCACGGCGATCAGGGCAAAACACGCCGCGCAGAAATAAGTGATGAAACGGATGTCGCTCATGGTGCTGGCAGCGGTTGTCGCGGCGGAGAGTATCGCCGCCGTCGACTTCTCGCGTTACGCCCCCATTCTGGAGCGGCGTCCGTTCTCATCCCCTGTGGTGGACGAGCCTCCGGTGGTTCCTCCATCAACGCCTGCGGATACCCCGCCCGCTTTTGTAAAAGACCTGCGTATGGTGGCGATTACCGAGAGTCAGGCCGGGGTGTGCGTGGGGTTCATGAATATAAGCCAGAAGCCGCCCAAGCCATACTATCTTTATGTGGGTGGCAGTGAAGATGACATCCAGCTCATGGAGGCGGACTACGACGGTGAAAAGGCTCTGGTACGCAAGGATAATGAACAGTTCTGGATGACCATGGGTAGCGGTGCTGCTGTCCAGGAGGACGTGTCACCCCCTACGGCCTCCGCAGGGAGGGGGGCTATACGCTCCAACACACCGCCTGCTGCATCGGCAGGACCCAGCGACAACGAACGCCCCATGTCGTATGCCGAGCGGCGACGTCAGAAAATCGAGCAAATGCAGGCGCAGGCACAGGAGGCTCGCAATTTGAGCGACGAAGAGGCGGAGAAGCGGTTGCGTGAATACCAGATGAAATTGATCCGCGAAGGGAAAACCCCACTGCCTATACCGCTAACCGAGGAAATGGATGCCACGCTGGTCAAAGAGGGCGTCCTTCCGCCGATGGAGTAAGGGCAGGACTTCTCGTCATGGGCGCGTTATTTGAACATCCTGTTGCCGGAACCCTGATCCTTGTGGCGGCGTCCATTGCTGCCGGTGTTGCCATCGGTAAAATCCGCTGGCTCGGTTTTCAGTTCGGAATCGGCGGGGTCTTGTTTGCAGGGTTGTTTTTCGGGCATCTCAAGGTTGGTCCCTTCGCTCCCGAGATCCTTCATTTTGTCCGTGAATTCGGATTGATCCTGTTCATCTACATGATCGGCATTGAGATTGGCCCGGGGTTCTTCGCCTCGTTCAGGCGGCATGGGTTGCGGCTCAATCTGCTGGCACTCGTTTATGTGCTGCTGGGCTTTGGTTGTGCAGCGGTGGGTGGTTGGCTGACCGGGATGGATGCCGCTGCCATGGCAGGGGTCATGTCCGGCGCCGTGACCAACACCCCCGGCCTGGGCGAGGCCCAGCAGGTCCTGGTGCGCCTCAGCGGTGAGGCCAGCCTGGCGGATCGAGCCAGCCTGGCGTATGCCATCACCTATCCTTTTGGCATCGTGGGGATGATCCTGACCATGAGTCTCGCCAAACGTGTCCTGCGAATCGACCTGCATGCGGAGCATCAGTCGTTCCGGAGTATCGAGGCCGCCTTCATGCCGTCCCGAACCCTGCCGAAAGCAAGCGAGCACATCAATATCGCCCCGATCTTCCTAGGCATCGTCATCGGCTTGATCGTGGGGGCAATCCCGATTCCTGTGCCGGGGTGGTCGACCTCACTGCGCCTCGGGATGGCTGGCGGGCCGTTGCTGGTGGCCTTGGTCATGGGCCGAATCGGACGGGTGGGCTCCGTGATCCTGGCCATCCATCCGGTGGCCAACCGCACCCTTCGCGAAATCGGCATCGCCATGTTCCTGGCGGTGGTCGGTCTGACGGCCGGCCGCCAGCTTATCGCCACCCTGGTTCATGGCGAGGGGGTTTACTGGATGCTGATAGGGGCGGTGATTACCCTGATTCCTGCCGCGCTGACCATCTTGGTCGCCCGGTTTTTGTTCAAGGAGAATTTCCTTTGCATCAGCGGATTGCTGTCGGGGGCGGGAACCAATCCGCCCTCGCTAGCGTATGCCACCCATGCCTTGAATTCAAGTGCCCCGGCCCTGGTTTTCGCAACGGTCTACGCGCTCGCCATGTTCTTGCGCGTGTTCTGCGCCCAAGTGCTTGTGCTCCTGTTGAATCCGTAATGGCGGCGGAGCCCTCTGTTTATTGCAAGGGTTGGCTTATCGCCAGTCAGGCTAGCGGGAATCCTGGCCGTTAGGCGGTGGCTCGAAGGCGGGGTTGATGCCAAACAAGCGGGCATAGGCATCCAGCGCCTGGCGCAGCAGCGGGGTTTCGCGCAGCCACAATACCGGTGCCATGACCTGGTGGAAGCGCTTTCCAGCCAGCCCGAGCCGGAACAGCGGCGCGGCGCTCAGGATGTACAGGCTGCAGATCACGATCACACCGGCCACCCAGCGTTTGATAAGGCGACGGCGGAAATACCCCCGGATCCGTCGCTGCAGCGCCATGAACTCGGCAGTGTCAATCCCGGCCACCACCATCTCCGCCGCCAGCCGTCGGGCGTAATGCCAATGATTGCCCACCAGTGCACTGCTCAGGAGTTCCACATCCCTCGCCACCTGCAGGCGGTTAAGCGTCGGTCGGATATCATCAAATGCCCGGTCAAATGCCAGGGTGTCGTACTCGTCGATGTGCAGGCGCACCTGTTCGTAATGCTTCGCCTGTAGCTCCCGCTCAATTTCCGTGCGCAAGGCCGAGCGCCGTCGCATGGCGGTGTTCGCCTGTTCCGCCAATTCCCGGACCTGCTCCACGAGCCGTCTCCCGTTGACCCCTTGGGGACGGAAGCTGGCGATCTGAAGCACTTCCTGCCCCACCAGTGCGAATTCCTTGCGATCGAGGTTCTGCCGCATTCGTTCCAGCACACGCAATGCCGTTTCATACGCCTTGGCGTCGGCACCGCATACCCCGCAATACGGGGTCCCGAACCGCGATTCGGAACCGCATTCGGAACAGAACTCACCGCCGTCCCATCCGCATTTACCGCAGAAGCGGATGAGCGTGGGGTTGACCGTGTCGCACCACTTGCAGCGCCACGTTACCTTGGCGGTGGATACCGTCGACTCATTTGGTGTCTGTGCCATCATCAGGGCGGCGTGCAGGGCCTTGACATCCGCCCAGCGCTGGTCGCGGTCAATCTCCAAGGCTTTGACAACGGTCATGCGCAGCACTTCCGGCAGGTCGTTCGGGCGGAAATACCGGGGATTCTTGCCGGTGATGCAGAAGTAGAGCAGGGCGCCGATACCATAGACGTCCGCCCGTTCATCCACCAGGCTGGCATCCGCTTCCTGCTCGGGTGCCCCGTATCCAAGGGAAAGCATCTTTTCGCCGGGCTGGGTTAGGCGGATATCATTGCTGCTGCGAACTTGCGCCAGTCCGAAGTCTACGATCTTGGGTTCCCCGCTCTCATCCAGCAGCACGTTGGTCGGCTTTAGATCACGGTGTACAATCCCGCAGGAATGCGCATATTCCATGGCACGGCAGAGCTTGACAATCAGCTCCAGCGCCTGATCCAGTGCCATCGGGCCTTGCCGGTGTACCCGGTCGGCCAGGGAAAATGGCGGGGTGGGGGTCCGTTCCTCCGTGTCTGTCCTGGGGCCTGCAATATACTCCATCACGATGAACGGCCCGCCTGCATCCTCGCCCAGGGCATAAATATGGACGATGTAGATGTGGTTGAGCGAGGCCGCGGCCCGCGCCTCCTGGAACAGGCGATCCTTCAAGTGCGGGTCGGCAAGGCATTGTGCATTCAGGCGTTTGATGGCCACCACACGTCCCAGTCGACGATCACGCGCCAGGTAGACGACCCCCATGCCGCCATCGCCGATCTTGTCGATCAACTGGTATTGCGATTCCAGTGCCGCCGCATCCATCCGGCGGTAGACCGTCGAATTGCCGCCATCCGCCTCCACTTTGGGCGGGATCGACATGCGTACGGTATGGGTTAGCTCGCGCTCTGGATGCTGTTCTGGATGTTTGCCCATCGTCCGATTCCCCATCATTGCCGTAGAAACAATTTCGCGACCAAGCCGATCAACACGATCGCCAGCACCAATAGGAGGCTGCCCGCTTCCTGCCGGGTCAGCGAAAACGATCGAGCCATCCATTCCCGTATCCTGTGCAATGGCTCCAGCATCATGACCTCACGATACGGCGATATTCACCAGTTTGCCGGGCACGACGACGACCTTGCGAACCGTCTTGCCCGCGATCCATGCGGCCACCTCCGGATGCTGCATGGCGGTTGCTTCCAGATCGGCGCTGCTGATTGACGGGGACACCGTCAGGCGTATGCGAACCTTGCCATTGATCTGGACCGGAACCACCAGCTCCACGTCGCGGGCTACCTCGGCATCAGCCACCGGCCAGCCCTCGGAGAAAAGGCTGCCCGCATGTCCCATGCGTGACCATAACTCCTCCGCAAAATGGGGTACGATTGGCGAAAGCACCCGCAGCACGGTCTCGAGAGACTCGCGCAGTACCGCCGGATGCAAGCCGTCGCCTGCCGCACGGAACTGCGTCAGCAGTTCATTGCAGCGCGCGATGGCGGTGTTGAACTGGAATCCGCCTTCGATCGCCTCGGTTACCCGCATGATGCACTGGTGCGCCTTGCGCCGGAGCGCGGTGTTGGTCGCATCCAGATCCGCGGGTAGGGTTTGCCCCGGTGCACCGAGTCTGGGAATGCTGGCCAGCACCAGATCCCAGAGGCGGTTCAGGAAGCGCCAGGCCCCGTTGATTCCGGATTCGCTCCAGATCTGCATCTTGTCGGGCGGGGAATCGCTGACCATGTACAGCCGCACGGTATCGGCCCCGTACCGATCGAACATGGCATCGGGATCCACCACATTATACTTCGACTTGCTGATCTTGGTCATCTCGGCCCTGACCGGCACCCCGCAATGGGCGCATTTACCGTCGATGATCGCATCGCCCTCGCGGCGACCGTCCACCACCTTGTCCTCGTGCAGCCATTTATGGGTCTCGCAGTAGTACGCCATCTTGCAGACCATGCCCTGGCAGAAGAGCCGCGTGAAGGGTTCCTCGACATCCACCAGGCCGAGATCGTGGAGGACCATGGTGAAGAATCGGGCATAGATCAGGTGCATCGTGGCATGCTCGATGCCACCGATGTACTGGTCCACCGGCATCCAGCGGCGGATCAGTTCCGGATCAAACGGACGCTCGGTGTTATGCGGGTCGCAATAGCGCAGGAAATACCAGCTCGAATCCACGAACGTGTCCATCGTATCCGTCTCGCGCCGCGCTGGGCGTCCACAGGATGGGCAGGCGCAATGCACGAACGCCTCGCTGGTGGCGAGCGGATTGCCATGGCCTTCACGGAACGTGACATCGCCGGGTAGCAGGACCGGTAGATCCTGTTCGGGCACCGGAACCATGCCGCAGGATTCGCAATAGATCACCGGGATAGGGGCACCCCAGTAGCGCTGGCGGCTGAGCAGCCAGTCGCGCAGGCGGTAGTTCACCGTGCCCTCTCCATAGCCTTGCGCGGTTAGCCAGGCGATGATATCCGCCATGGCCTCGCGGTTGTTGCGACCATCAAACGGGCCGGAGTTACGCATCGCTCCCGCCGCCGTATACGCCGCCGTTAGGGTCGCCGCCTCCAGCGGATCCCCATCGCGCTCGATCACCACCTTGATCGGTATGTCGTATTTGCGGGCAAACTCGAAATCGCGCTGGTCATGTGCCGGTACCGCCATCACCGCGCCCGTGCCATAGTTCATCAGGGCGAAATTAGCCACCCACAACGGCACCCGGTCGCCGTTGACCGGATTGATCACATGGAAGCCCGTCCAGATGCCGACCTTCTCGCGCTCGGCAACTTCCTTGGCACTGGTTCCCTGCTGGCGCATCTGAGCCACGGCCGCCATCACCTCGGTTTCGCGGGGCGTACCGCGTACCAGCTTCTCCACCAGCGGATGCTCGGGGGCCATGCTCATGAAGGTGACCCCGAAAAGGGTATCCGGTCGGGTCGTGAAAACCGGTAGCGGATCACCGGTCTCGGCCACCGTGAAGTTAACCCGCGCCCCCTCGGAACGACCGATCCATTCCTCCTGCATCGCCAGCACGGCATCCGGCCACTGACCTCGCAGTTTAGCGTGGCCATCGAGCAGGCGCTGGGCATAGCGGCTCATCGTGAAGAACCACTGCGACATATCCTTCTGGTGCACGGCGGTGCCGCAGCGCTCGCAGGAGCCATCATGCACCTGTTCATTGGCCAGGACCGTCTCGCACGAATTGCACCAATTGACCGGTGCCGTCTTCTTCTCGGCCAGGCCATGCTTGTAGAATTGCAGGAAGAACCACTGCGTCCAGCGGTAGTAGTCCGGGTGGCTGGTGGCTACTTCGCGCGACCAGTCATAGCCCCATCCCGCCCGTTTCATCTGCCCTCGCATCCTCGCGATGTTGCTATCGGTGAAGGGCTGCGGGTGTGTTCCGGTGCGTATGGCTGCATTTTCGGCAGGCAGGCCGAAGCTGTCCCAGCCCATCGGCGAGACCAGCGTATGGCCGCGCAGCCGCTTGTAGCGGGAGATGATATCCCCGAGTGTGTAATTGATCACATGGCCCATGTGCAGCACCCCGGAGGGGTACGGGAACATCGTCAGGCAATAGAATTTATTGGCCGCTGCGGCCGGATCGGCAACAAAGAGGGCATCATCCGCCCAGCGTTTCTGCCACTTCTGTTCCAGTTCATGAAAAGCATATTTATCGCTCATAATACCTTACCACCATCCTTGGCAGCCGCCCCGAGGTATCGGTTGGCTCGCCATTCTCCCTGATATGTTTTACCATCACCGGCTGTATAGGTTCCCTGGCCCCATAGCCGGTCGTTCTGCAACTCGCCCTCGTAGATATCACCATTCGCCAGCACATAGCGTCCCTTGCCGTGTACCAGGCGTCCATGTTCCCAGGTGCCGGTGAGCGAGGATCCATCCGCATAGGTATACACGCCTTCCCCATCACGCTGCCCCTTTTTCCACATGCCGTCATAGCGTTCGCCATTGGCCAGCACCTGCACCCCGCGCCCATGCCGCAAGCCCTTGTGCCAATGCCCGCGATAGGATTCGCCGTCGGGATAGGCCAGCACGCCTTCGCCATGCATACGGTCGCCCGCCCGTTCCCCGGTGTAAACGCCCCCATCGGGAAGTGTCAGCGGCGGTTGTAGCGCTACGATCAACGGGGTTTCCGGCACTTTTGGCTCCGGGTTACGGGATCGCTCGGCAATCAGCGCCTCGAAGCGCTTGCGGAATTCGGGGCTCTGCACCCAGAATACCGGGGTGGTTCCATTGGCCGCCTTGGCAAACAGGTCGGCCCCGGCGGAGACCAGCGCGGCCATCGCCGCATCGGCTTCCTCCCGTACGGCCCAGTGCAGGGGTGTCGAGCCGTCATCGGCCGGTTCATTGATGCGGGCACCGGCCTGCAATAGCAGTTTGACCACCTGGGCCGCATTGCCCATGGCCGCCCAATGCAAGGGCGTGTAGCCCTTATCCGTGCGGGCATGGATGTCCGCCCCGCTCTCGATCAGCAGCGTGCTAATCCGGGTAATGTCTCGCCGTGCCGCCCAGTGCAGCGGGGTGGAGCCGTTGGCGGCTCTGCGGTTGACGTCTGCCCGATTCTTGATCAAGGCAGCGCTGACCTCGGGCAGGTCATAAAGCGCGGCCCAGTGCAATGGCGTGGTATTGCCCTTGTCCAGTGCCTCGACCTGCAGGATCGGTGTTTTCTTGATCAGCCGCAGCGCTTCCTCGCTGTTGCGGTTACGGATCGCTTCAAAAATATCAGCCGACGACATCAGTACCGTCAAGGGCAGCCAGATCGCCACCCCGACCGCGGTTTTTAAATAAGCGCTTCGCATACCCACTCCTCCGTCCATTCGGCAGTCTTCGCCGTCTCACCATGTCTCCACTAAAAGTTTCCCGAGTTTATGCACTCATGGCTCCGAATGCAAACCCGAATGTAAGGACCAGAGGCCTGGCACGGCACAACCGCAGTGCCTGCAACATCCGTCAACGACGCATTCGGTTGTGCTATCCGCCGCAGCTGGCGGTATAGGCCGTTCAATTACGGCGCGACCACAACTTGGGCAAGTCGTGACGCTGCCGACGCGATCCCCGATATTTCCCGTGTAGACATAGTGCAAGCCGGCGGCCTTGCCGATGTGCTGTGCCCGGCGCAGCGTGGCTGGCGGGGTCGGCGGCACATCGGGCATCCGGTAGGCGGGGTGAAACGCCGTCACATGCCAGGGAATGGAGGTGTCAATACTGGCGAGGAAGTCGGCGATCCCTCGCAGATCGGCGTCGTCATCATTAAGACCAGGAATGATCAGCGTGGTGATCTCGATCCATATCTTCAGCGAATGACATAACCGGATCGTATCCATCACCGGCTGCAACCGGCCACCGCAGACCGTGCGGTAGGCGTCGTCGCGGAAGCATTTCAAATCGATATTGGCCGCATCCCAGAAAGGGGCCAGCAGGCGCACCGGATCAGGTGTCATAAAGCCGTTTGTCACCAGGATGTTACGCAATCCTGAAGCCGTCGCTAGCCGGGCGGTGTCATAGACGTATTCAAAGCCTACCGTGGGTTCCGAATACGTGTACGAGATGCTCGGGCACTGCAGCCGCCGTGCGGCGGCCACGATCTGCGCGGGTTCAACGCGCTTGCCTTCATCCGCCGCAAGGCGAGTATCGCCAACCTGCGAAAGACTGGCGTTCTGGCAATGCAGGCACCGGAAATTGCAGCCGGGAGTGGCAATCGAAAATGTGCGCGTCCCGGGTAGCACATGGTAAAGCGGCTTTTTCTCGATGGGATCAACCGCCTGTGCGGCGGGGTATCCATACACCAGGGAGTACAACACTCCTTCCCGGTTTTCCCTTACCCCGCAACGGCCGCGTTGGCCCGGACAAAGCTGGCATCGGTGATAACACAAAACACATCGGACCATCCTATCCGCCAGTGCCTCCTGAAACATGGCGACATGCATCAAGGATTGTCCCGGATCACGATAACCGGCTCACGGCAGCCATAGATCCAGTATTTGCGCCCCTTGAGTGCAAGCTCCTGCCCGAGGCGGTCATCCAGCGGACGATCGGCACTCAGAACATAACATAGGGTCCTGGCTGGTCGGTCAGACTCGTCTTGTGCCACCAAACGATATTTCGAGGGGGCGAACAGTGCCATACCAGTTGAACGCAAGACCCCCTTCACCTCGATCGGATGGCCTTGCGGCGCGTAGGGCAGCAACCGTAGCGTTTGCAGAGGATCAACAGCCGCCGCCGTTTGCACGGTTTCGCGTATCGGCCGCTGCACCGGAGGACGGGCTGCAACCGGCACCGTGACGGCGGGAGACGGCTTGGCGGCTACCGGTGGTTGGACGCTAGTCTCCGGTTTCGGACGCCTCTGTTGTGGCATTCTGCGGGGCTCGGGCCGAATCTCGGGCCGAACGGTTACGGCCACGCGCTCAACAGGGGCAGGTGGTGGCGTGACGGGAGGCGACGGTGCGACGGGAGGCGGACGAACCTCGGACGGAGGGTGCGCTGCCGTTGCCTGTTGCTGCGGTTCTGTCTCCTCAGGTTGCTGGGGTGGTGTGGGAGGCTGGGGTGGTGTGTGTGGAGGCGGCACCGGAGGAGCTACCGGAGGGGGTGCCGGTGATTCGGCCACCACCGCCAAGTTGACAACGGCACCTTCCGAGACCACGGACTGTTCTACCCAGGCAGAAAAGACTGGCTGGCAGGCCACTTCCACCCAGTCACCGCGCCGTCCTTGCGAAACCACGGGATCGCCCTTGCGCAAGGTGGCTAATTCCCCGTATCCGATACCGGGGCCGGAGCGGACCTTCACGCTGGAGGCGGCAATGAGGTTTTCGCGGATCAGTTCGCCATAGACCCACCCCGAGACCGACGACGGTGCCTGGACTTGAATCCAATTTCCGGAACGTTTCCCGGTGACGACCAATCGTGAGCCCTTGGGCACACGACCAATTTCCTGCCGATCCGTCGAGGGCGAGTCCATGATGGCCACCGACGGGGCCATGACCGTGACTTGCCGCTCAACCGCCTGAGTTAATCCAGTTTGGAAAAAAAACAAGCCGATGAGAAGGGCATGAGAGATTCGATGAATCATCATAACGCCTCCCCGGTACCCAACGGATCGAACCGGCCAATCGCCGAGACGATCAAATGGTTTTCGTTTTCGGCAATCCGTGGCCGCGATCGCCTTCTTTCCAGCGACCCTGGCTGCGCAGCACATCAATACGTTCGAAACGTTTCAAAACGTTACGCTTAATGGTAATCTTGCTGGCCGACTTGAAACTTGCATGCTGTGACATGATAAACTGCTCCTTGATCCCTTTGAATGCTCCCAAATAACATGAAACGGACAGGCATGATGGTAAAAACCGGCTCCGATGTCAATCGCAAATCGTCCAAGAATTTCGCGTGGGGCGTATTTCACTTCCGTAGGGTTTTCTCTCTTAATCCTAATCTACGGCATGGCTGCAACTCGGACCTCAACAGGTGGCTGGCGAAAATACAGAATGATGCCAATGGATTATCAAAAACGAGATTGAGTTGAACGGAAACAGAGGGAGGTCAGGATGAAGACGGGTATACACGTTGGCGATGCTTTGGCTCAAGCTCGATGCGATTCAACGGAGAGAAGCCATGACCCTCGGTCAAGCCGATCACCCCCTAGGCGCGCCATGATTTCACAATTTTCTTTATTTATTTCGCGGATTGATATCTAATCTGGCGTTTTAACGAGTTCATTGATCAGGGAGAATTTTATGCATCCATACCGAACACATACATGCGGGGCGTTGCGTCCGTCCGACGCGGGAACCGAGGCAAGGCTTTCCGGCTGGGTATTCCGCAAGCGCGATCATGGCGGGGTTCTTTTTATCGATCTGCGCGATCATTACGGCATTACGCAGGTGATCATCCATCCGGAAAAGTCCTTTTTCGAGGAATGCCAGCGCTGGCGCCCCGAGAGTGTCGTGACCGTGACCGGACGGGTGATGCAGCGTACCCCCGAGACCGTGAACACCGACTTGCCGACCGGTGCCATCGAGCTGGTGGTTGATGACGTGAAGGTGCAATCCGCCGCCGAAACGCTGCCGCTGCATCTGGCCGGCGACGAGGAAGGCCCCGAGGAAACCCGCCTGCGCTACCGGTTCCTGGATCTGCGCCGCGAACGTCTGCAGCGCAATATCGCCCTGCGCTCGAAAGTGATCTCGAGCATGCGTCGGCGCATGACCGCCAAGGGATTCAACGAGTTCCAGACGCCGATCCTGACCAGCAGCTCGCCGGAAGGTGCTCGCGATTACCTGGTTCCGAGCCGTATCCATCCTGGCAAGTTCTATGCCCTGCCGCAGGCCCCGCAGCTCTTCAAGCAACTGCTGATGGTCTCGGGATTCGACCGCTATTTCCAGATCGCCCCCTGCTTCCGCGACGAGGATGCCCGGGCCGACCGTTCTCCCGGCGAGTTCTACCAGCTCGATATCGAGATGTCGTTCGTTACCCAGGACGAGATCTTCGCGACGGTGGAGGATGTGATGCACGGGATCTTTACCGAGTTCTCGAACAAGACCATTGATGCGCTTCCCTTCCAGCGGATTCCCTACCGTGAATCGATGCTCAAATATGGTTCCGACAAGCCGGATCTACGCATCCCGATCGAGATCAGCGATGTCTCCGATGTCTTTGCCGACAGTGATTTCAACGCCTTCCGGTCGGTCGTCGGCAAGGGCGGCGTGGTCCGGGCCATCCCGGTCAAGGGGATTGCCAACCGGCCGCGCAGCTTCTTCGACAAGATGGTGGCCTTTGCCCAGTCGGTCGGATCCAAGGGCCTGGCGTATCTGGTGTGGGAGGAAGCCGGGATCAAGGGGCCCATTGCCAAGTTCCTCAAGCCGGAGTCCATCGCGGCCATCGCCGGACGCACGGGTGCCGGGAATGGCGATGCGGTCTTCTTCGTCAGCGACATGCCTGGCCCCGCCAGCAAGATCGCTGGTGAGGTGCGTGTACAACTGGGCCGCGAGCTCGACATGATCGACCCCAACGTGTTCCGGTTCTGCTGGATCGTGGACTTTCCCATGTACGAATACGACGAGGAACTGGGTGCGGTAACGTTCTCGCACAATCCGTTCTCGATGCCGCAAGGCGGCATGGAAGCCCTGGAAACCAAGGATCCGCTCGATATTCTCGCCTACCAGTACGATATCGTCTGCAACGGGTGCGAGCTTTCGAGCGGCGCGATCCGCAACCACCTGCCGGAAGTGATGTACAAGGCCTTCGCCATCGCGGGCTATCCGCCCGAAACCGTGGACGAGAAGTTCGGCGGCCTGATGCGCGCCTTCCGTCTGGGGGCGCCTCCTCACGGCGGTATTGCACCGGGCGTCGACCGCATCGTCATGCTGCTGGCCAACGAATCGAACATCCGCGAGGTGATTGCCTTCCCGATGAACCAGAAGGCTCAGGATCTGATGATGAACGCGCCCTGCACGGTGACCGAGAAACAGTTGCGGGAACTGCACATCCGCTTGAACCTGCCCAAGCAGGCCGAGGCCAAGGAGTCCTGAGCCGATGAAATGGTGCCCTGCTGTTACCTCGCTGTTATCGATGTTGCTTGTATCCTCCGCCCTGGCCCAGACCCGGTTTCCAGCCCCCGGCTGGAAACCGGAGCCGGATCCTGTAGCCAGCCCGGACGCCATTCCGGGCGGGAGCTTGTCCAGCTATGCCGGGCAATACCCGCCCAGCTTCAACTACTATCTGGCCAATAACTCGTTCAGCGCCGAACTGTTCGGGATGATGTACGAGTCGCTGCTGGACATGGATGCGTTCACGCTCGATTACACCCCCGCCTTGGCCGCCGGGTGGGAACTCTCGGATGACAAGCGCGTTTTCACCTTCTTTCTGGATCCGAAGGCCGTCTGGAGCGATGGACAGCCGGTCACCGCCGCCGATGTGCGCTGGACCTATGATGTCGTAATGGATCCCCGCCATACGACCGGCCCGCACAAGGTGGCGCTCGAGCGCTTTGATCCTCCGGAAATCGTAGATGAACGCACGATCCGTTTTACCGCCAAATCCGTGCATTGGCAGAATCTTGGCGGTGCTGGCAGTTTCCATATCCTGCCCAGGCATCGCTTCGAGAAGGAGGACTTCAACAAGCTCAATTTCGACTTTCCCGTGGTGTCGGGGCCATACCGGCTGGGGAATGTCCGCGAGGGTATTTCCGTATCGCTCGAACGGCGCAGTGACTGGTGGCGGAAGGACGATCCACGCACGTTCAACACCTTCAATTTCCA
>DIZZ01000186.1:0-1951 GCA_002428045.1 Verrucomicrobia bacterium UBA6015 | reverse complement strand
AACAACTGGGTCGTCAAGCAATCTGTCCAGAATCACCAGCCCATTGGATTCCAGGGGTTTGCCATGAACATGCGGCGGGCCCCGTTCGGGGATGTACGCGTCCGCCAGGCGCTGGCCCACCTGCTCAACCGCGAGCGGATGAACCGCACCATCATGCACAACCAGTACTTCCTGCACCGCTCCTTCTACGAGGATCTCTACAACGACGCCAATCCCTGTGGAAACCCGTTCTACGACTACAATCCGGCCAAGGCGCGTGAACTTCTCACCGAGGCGGGGTGGCAGAATAATCCCGCCACCGGACTGCTTGAGAAGGATGGCAAGGCCTTCAGCTTCACGTTCCTGACTAGCGACCCGACCGCCGATAACTTTCTGCAGATCTACAACGAGGATCTGCAAAGCGTGGGCATTACCATGACGATCGACCGCAAGGACTGGGCAGGCTGGACCAAGGCCATGGATGAATTCAGTTTCGACATGACATGGTCCTCCTGGGGGGCGGGATTGTTCAAGAATCCGGAGTCCATGTGGCACTCCGCCGAGGCGGATCGCGCCAGCGGCAACAACATCACCGGCTTCCGGGACGATACCGTCGATGCGCTGATCGAGAAGCAGAAACCCCTTTTCGATGTCAACGCGCGCCACGCCATCTGCCGCGAGATGGATGGCATCATCACCCGCGCCTGTCCCTACATCCTGCTCTGGAACCTGAACACGTCGCGACTGCTGTACTGGAACAAGTTCGGGACCCCTCCCACCGTGCTTTCCCGCCACGGCACCGCCAGCTCGGCCAGCACCTACTGGTGGTTCGACGAGGACTCCGCCGCCGAGCTCAAGGACGCCATGGACAGCAAGGCCCCGCTCCCTTCGCGGCCCGATACCATCATCTTCGACAAAGTCTTCAAACCCTGATGCGTGCTTAATGCCATGAAATACAATGGTGTCATATTAAAAAAGTTCACGGTGATGAACAACGAGATTGCCAAGCTGAAAGGGCTGGGGCATTTGACCACAGGCCGCCTTCAGCTAACTGCCCGGTTAAAGGGGATTGCCGAGCTCGATCTTGTCGATTTAAATCAGGCGAACAGTATCCTAGCCTTCGAGGCACTTTGCGGTCTGCGAATGGTTGTGCGTGATCCCGATGCGGTGGCGGCATTTTCATCGCTCGTGGCGAGGCAATACGAATCCGACATGCTTCACGCAGGGCATGGCATAGGGGGAAACTGTATATTTACAAAGCCCTAGGATTCGTGTATGGTATTGCTCGCTATTCATGATGGAGTGCATTACCACGTACCTGAAGCGGCAAGGAAAGGCATAGCGATGAATCAGAAGCGTCGGCCTCTCCGGGATGACGTTCTTTATCAAATACAAGGCGATATCCGGCAGTCCACAGCGTGTGATCATCGAGAATCGGTAGGGTAGACATTCCTGACTGCCCCGCCAATCGAATGATTCACAACGAATGGGGAGCACACAACGAATATAAATTGAAGTTATTGTACACGTCACAATAGGAGGAAACGAGATGGATGCAAGGCGGATGGGGTTGTGTTTGGTGTTGAGCGGGTTGGTGTTTTTGCCGTTTGGCTGCGGCAAGCAGGAGACGGTGGTTGAGGGGCTGGGGCTGAAAATGCTGCGCGTGGAGTCGGGGACATTCACGATGGGTTCGCCAGCTTCGGAATCGGGACGTGATAGCGACGAGGTCCAGCACGACGTGACGATCAGCAAGGAGTACTGGCTGGGGCGGTTCGAAGTTACGCAAGGCGAATGGCAGACGGTAATGGGGAGTGCTCCCTCAATCTTCAAGGGGAATAGCCGGTTGCCAGTCGAACAGGTCAGTTGGGACGATGCCATGGCGTTCTGCCAGAAGCTGACGGAGACTGAGCGCAGCGCGGGGCGTTTGCCCGAAGGGTATGTCTATACGCTGCCGACCGAAGCGCAGTGGGAA
>DIZZ01000119.1 GCA_002428045.1 Verrucomicrobia bacterium UBA6015 | reverse complement strand
CAGGCGAGGCTGCTCGATCCGCCGCTGCGCCAGGTAACTTTCGCTCAGCGTCAATACGTCCAAAACCGTTTTTCCAGGGTCAGCCATGGTTCCTCATTTCCGCCATTCGATTCGCTCGAAGGCCAGCCGAGCCCGTCCCTCGCCCGTTTTTCCGGGTGCCGGTTCCAATACGCAATCCACCAGTTTCAACGGTGGACGCAGGCTCTCGGCCTTGAGAATGCAAGCGGTGAGTGTATCATACGGCACGTTCTCATCATCAAGTGTGACGGTATGGATCAGGAGGCCAACGGCGTTGGTCTCGGTTTTAATCACGATATCCAATCCGTCATCCTCCCCGAAAAGTTCCCTGGCCAGTGGCATGATGGCGGTGCCGTCGGCCTCAAAGGCCAGCCGTAGCTTGTCCAAGGCGTCGGCGTCGGCCTCGAGCGGTGCCAGCCGCTCCATCCGGACCTGCTGTTGTCGCAGGGTGCGGCGGACCCCTGCCTCGCGGACCAGCAGGCTGGTTGTCCAGGCAAGCGACGCCAGCAGCAGCACCGTGGAAACGGCCAGCCCTACGCGACCCAAGCGGCGGTGCGGCGACTTCATGGCTGTGCCTCCCGTAGCTTGACGTGCTCCAGCCGGAACCCAAAGCGCCCGTCCGGAGCGCCGTCCAAAGGATGTACGGCGGCCTCGACGCAGCCCGCTTCAGGGAGCATTCCATCTACCGCTTCCCTGGACGGAGCATGCCCCTGCAAGGCCCACTGATCGGCTCGCAGCACGAGCGAATGGATCGTGGCATCGCTGGCCGCCGCCGCGGCAAGCAGCCGGTCCAGCGTGACCATCAGCGAGGGTTCAAAGGCCCGCTTCAATGGCAACAGTGCCTCCTGCCGGGCCTGCAACTCGCGTTGTGCAATCAGCAGGGCATTATCCCCCTTGGCATCCACCGGCCAGCCAGCCACCCGCTCCACCCCCTGCGTGAACCGCTGCTCGGCGCGTGCCGTCTGCTGCTTTCGCTGAATATCGGCGGCGGTGCCCAGCGCCAGCAGTAGCGCCGCCAGCGCCACGTTCAGGAAGCTCTGCCGCCGGATGCGACGCTGCTGGTGCTGGTGTGCCGCCGGATGTGCCTGGGTGCCCGACCTGAGGTTGAAGCGCAAGAGCCCGGGACATAGCGCCCGCTGTGCGAGGGCCCGTGCCAGCAGGGTTTTTCCGTGCGGCAAGTCAAACGATGACGATCCGGGGAATGCGCCCTCGACCCGTTGCCGCAGGGCGGCGCAGGCGGCGGGCTCCGTGCCGCCCCACATCCAGGCCAGCGCATGCTGTGCATAGCGGCCGCCGACTACCGTATCAAGCTGCATGCGCACGGTCCGTTCCAGTGCCCCGCCTGCCCTATCAACCAGTCGGTGCGCACTCCAGAAGGTCGATCCCAGCCCGAGTGCCAGGAGCACTTCATCGCGGCGGACCCAGACCAGGCCACGCACGCGATCCTGTGCAGCCACCGTGACGGCGGATGGCTCGTCATGCAGCATCTGCGTCCAGAGCGCCAGCAGCTCGTGATCCAGGATATGTGGGTTGATGCCATGGGGCTCCAGCAGGCCGAGACGCCGGGCGACATCATCCCGCCGGACGGCAACCGCCAGTGCCGCCAAGCCACTGCCCTCGGTTAGCGGCAGCGGGGCGGCCTGGCGAACCGGCTCGGTAAAGGCGTAAGCACAATCCTCGATCGCGAAGGGCATGGCCATGTCCAGCAGCGTCGGCAGCACCTGCCTTGCCTTGGCGGGAACGGTGAGTGGCGTCTGCAGCCATACGGTCATCGCCTGCCCCGGTGCCATGGCGCAGGCCACGGCCGTATGTGCGTTAACGGCGGCCTGCACGGCATCGAGGGGCAGCGTTTCAAAGGTTAGCCGCCCGTGCCGTTGATGCCCGACGACGGCGACCACCCCGTCGCTGCTGACGTCCGCCCCGACCGCTACCCGTGACCAGGGCGCGAGCCTTTCCATCGTGCGGTTCATACGGACGCCTCCCGCTCGGCATGATGGTCGGCGCGCCGCCGCTTGTTGAGTTCCCCGAGATACGCCAGCACGCCCCGCAAGCCGAGCAGGAACATGGCGACCAGGATGTAGATCACGCCCACGCCGACAAGGAACCAGCGCCGTTGCAGCATGAAAAAGAACACAAGCCCCGAGCCCAGCGCCAACCCTGAAAGTCCAAACACAAACAGCATCTGGTTCAGCTTGCGGTAGCTGCGCAGTTTCACCTGTCGACGTCTCTTTTGGCGGTTAATTGACATAGGCGGCATACTCTACGCCAAACACCCCCTGTTGCAAAAGATAAAAATAGTCGTCTCGACGTGTTTTGTTGACATGCAGGCATGGCATCGGGATACTGTCGCTTAAGAAACCGGATCTGGAGTGGTGGAGGTAAGTATGCTGATTTATGATAAAGTGCTGGATAGTCCGCAAGAGTTTTCGTTTGAGATCGAACGGATGGGGGAATGTACCGTTAACTCGCCCTTGCAGGATTGCGAGTTTATCGACGATGCCGACCGGGTGCTGTTGACCTGTGAAGCCCGGCGGATTGCCGATTATGCAGCCAAGGGGATTGAGCCACCGTCCTTTGAGAAGGCGGGGGCACGCCATAAGCTTTTCTTTAATCCCGCTTGGACGAAGGTGGCGATTGTCACGGCGGGCGGTATCAGTCCGGGATTGAACGATGTGATCAAGGGGCTTGTGCATATCCTGCACTTCGAATATGGCGTACGGAGCATCTATGGCATCCGATACGGTTATCGCGGGTTGCTGCCTGAGTACGGGCATACCCCCATCATGCTGACGCCGGATGTCGTGGACACCATCCACGAGGACGGGGGGACCATCCTCGGAACATCGCGCGGCCATGGCGAACGGGTTGGCGAATTGGTGGATTCGCTGATCCGGCAGAATATCAATATGTTCTTCTGTGTCGGGGGCGATGGAACCTTGCGCGCGGCGGCGGATATCGCGGCGGAAATCAAGCGGCGCAAGCTCAAGATTGCGGTGGTGGGCGTGCCCAAGACGATCGACAATGATCTGAACTTTGTCGGACGCACGTTCGGTTTCGAGACGGCGGTCTACCAGACGCATGAGATTATTAGTTGTGCGCACATGGAGGCGAAGGGGGCCTACAACGGGATCGGTCTGGTCAAGCTGATGGGGCGCGATTCCGGCTTCATCGCGGCGTTTGCCAGCCTGGCTAACTCGGTGGTCAACTTCTGCCTGGTGCCAGAAGTGGATTTTACGATGGAAGGCGAACATGGATTGCTGGCGGCGGTGGCGCGGCGCTTTGCCTTGGGCAAGGATCATTGCGTGATCGTGGTGGCCGAGGGTGCCGGTCAGTCCTTCATGAAGGGTTTGCCTGAAAAGAAGGATGCCTCCGGCAATGTGCTTAAGCATGATATCGGGGAATACCTGAGGGATCGGATGCAAAAGCATTTTGCCCGGTCTCCGTGGGATGGTTCCGTCAAGTATTTCGATCCAAGCTACTCAATCCGCAGTGTGCCTGCCCAGGGCACGGATGCGATCCTCTGCCATCTGCTGGCCAAGAACGCCGTGCATGCGGCGATGGCAGGCAAGACGAGCTGTGTGGTCGGGCGTACGAATAATATATACACGATTGCCCCGATCGCGCTGGCCACCGTGGAACGGCAGAAACTGAACCTCAAGGGCGATCTGTGGCGGGCGGTTCTGGATTCGACCCGGCAGAACGACTATTTCCGGGGGTGATCCTATATTCTTTGGATCACTTGGGCCGCATCACATCCGATGCGACAGCTTCCTTTCCTGCATCCAGCAGTAGAGGACTGCCGCCACAAACATCACGAAGACTTCGGCCAGCATCCCGCCGAAAGACGGCAGCGACATGGGGAGCATGATATCGCTGCCGCGGCCTGTGGAGGTAAGCACAGGCAGCAGGGCCAGCACCGTGGTGGCGGTTGTCATCAGGCAGGCGCGCACGCGGCGCTTGCCGGCGTAGATGGTCGCTTCCCGGATTTCCGTGATGGTGGATGGCTTGACCTCCGCAAAGCGCTGATCCAAGTAGGTGCACACCAGCACGCCATCGTCCGAGGCGATGCCGAAAAGCGCCAGGAATCCGACCCATATCGCGATGCTCATGTTGACGGTATGGATCTGGAAAAGTTCACGTAGGTCTACGCCCAGGATTCGCGCATCCAGGAACCAACCTTGACCGTATAACCAGATTAAGGTCAATCCGCCGCCCCAACAGACGAACACCGTGCAGAATACGATCGCTGTCGTGATCACGGAACGGAACTGGAAGTAGATCAGCATGAAGATGATGAATAAGGTCAATGGCAGGATAACCGCCAAGGTTTTCTGGGCATGGATCTGGTTCTCGTAGTTCCCGGCAAACCGGTAGGTGACCCCTGGAGGCAGGGTCAATTCACCGGTGGCCTGCTTCGAATCCAGATAGCGCTGGCACGCTTCCACCACATCGACTTCTGCAAAACCGGGCTTCTTGTCGAATAGCACATAGCCGATCAGGAAGGTGTCTTCGCTTTTGACGGCCTCAGGCCCGCGCACATAACGGATCTCGGCCAGTTGCGTGAGGGGAATCTGGGCTCCGTCCATACCGGTGACCAGTACGCGCTCCAGCGTTTCAACCTGATCGCGCAGTTCACGCGGATATCGTACACGCACAGGAAAGCGCTTGCGACCCTCCACTGTGGTAGTAAGGCGAACACCACCCACGGCAACCTCGATCACATTCTGGATATCCTCAATCTGCATGCCGTATCGGGCGATGGCTTCACGATCAATGTCGATCTCCAGATAGGGTTTCCCGATGATCCGGTCGGCGATGACGGCGGCTGGCTCGACCGATTGCACCTCCTTGAGGAATCGCTCGATCTCGATCCCGCCCTGCTCGACACTTTCAAGGTCCGG
>DIZZ01000039.1 GCA_002428045.1 Verrucomicrobia bacterium UBA6015 | reverse complement strand
TACTTCATCAGCGATCCGTTCAGGACGAAGGTCGATGAGTCCACGCGGCAGGCCACGACATGGACACCCGAGAACATCCAGAAGAATCCGGTTGGCTATCTCCAGTTCTCGCTTTCCGAACTGGCCGCCATTTCCAGCAAACTGGAGGCGCGTGTGCTGGCGCTAAATACGCAAAAGAACCAGGCGGATCGGCAAGCCGGCAAGGCGGATGCCGAGGCCGGGCAGCTCAAGCTGCTTGTTGAGCAGGCAAAGGCGCTGTATCTGCAAGCATCGAAGGACGGCACATGGCCTGTGGCGCTGAACGGGCATAGTGTTTCCGAAGATCAGTTGAAGGAGAAGATCGTGAATGCGCATCAGCGGGCTGAGTCTCTTAGCGCCCGGGTTCAGGCCTACACACAGACCACGGCAAAGCTTGATCGGGCGCTGAAGGATCTTTTCCAGAAGCAGAAGGAAGTGGCTGGTCTCCAGCAGAAGCTGCAGTCCGATCTCGAGATGGTAAAGATCAACCAATCCGTGAAGGATATCGAGCATATAGAAGATTCGGTGGCTGCAATCATGGCCACCAGCCAGGCGCTCGTGGGTGCCGACGCGGGCTCCCTGCCTGAGCTGGATGTCCTTCTAGATGCGCCGGAGACGGCGAAGATTGATGCCGCTTTTCAAGATATCATGAAGTAGTCAACATGGACGGCAGCATGAAGGGGGCTGGACCAGCATGGAAAGTGCTAAAGGCTGTTTAACGGGTATGGTGTTGATGCTGATCATTGCCATCATCGGGCGTGTGGGCTGCAGTTGTAGCGAGTCCAAAAAACCGGTGGTGGATGTTGATCAGGAGCGGGTAAATGCCATGAATGCCGAGAATGCCGCCCATGCGGAACGCGCAAGGGTCGCCGCCTTGGAATCGATAAGCGCGCAGCAGGCTCTTGAGGAGAAGCTGCGCCAGTTCGCGATCAGCAGGACGCCCGAGCTATGGCGCGTCCTGCAGCAGTTGCGCTCATTGCACAAGGATACGAGTGAGCAGTTGCTGAAACTGCAATCCGCGTTGGAAAGTGTAGGGCGCGATGCCGATCAGGATCTTGACTACCAGCGTTTCGGCCGGAAACGCAATGAGCTGGGCATGCTGATCCGGAAACTGGAGAACGAATTGGAGAATGCCTACATAGCCTATGTCAAGTTTGAGACCGCCCCGCATGATGCCGTGTTTTCAAACCAGGTCGCCGTGGCGTATCAGAGCGGCATGGCTACCGCCAGGGAAGCGACAGCCCGATTTAATGAATTGAAGGATGAGTTGCTGAAATGAGTCTTTCTCGAACCGCATTACGCTTGCTTTGCCTACCTGTTGGCCTACTGGCCATCGGGGCTGGGTGTGTCTCGCTCAACTCCAGCGATCCATCCCGGCGGGCGGCGGCTTTTGATGCACTCAAGGTGGACAAGGATTATCTGGCCGTCCTGACGACATCACCCCATCATGACCTGCGGATCCGGGCGGCTCAAAGTGTTACCAACACGGCCTCGCTGATTCCCTTTGCGACAGGGGAGGGGGATATAGAGCTGCGGAAAATCGTAATCCAGCGGATTGATGATCAGGACGCCATATCCAGGGTTGCACTTGGCGACGCAGATCCTGAGTTGCGACGCATCGCCATCCAGCGGGTTCGTGATCAGGATGCGCTTTCCAAGATCGCCCTTGGCGATTCGGTCGCCGGGTTGCGGCAACTTGCGGTGTCGCAAATCTCCCAGCAGGCCAGGCTGGCAAGCGTGTTTGTGGAATCGTCCGATCCTGCGGTTCAGGAATACTGCCTGCTCAAGCTTGAAAATCCTGGAGAAATCAATAGCAAACGGGTGCAGGTGGGCATCGGGAGGGCCTTTCTCACCACGACAAGCATGACCGTGCGCGAGGCCGCGTTTAGTAAGCTGACAACGCGCGGCGCTTTCTTCTATCCCCGATCCCAGAGGGTTATCGCCGACCTAGTCCTGGGGGCGTCGTCCGAGAAAATCAGGAGTGACGCGTTTGGCCTGCTGGTTGATCCGGCCGCGCTCCTGGTTGTCGCCATGCGGAGTCCCCGTCGTGAGGTCGCCGAGAAGGCAATCCGGGGCCTGGATACTCCCGATGCGTATCTACAGGTGGCGCGCTCCGCCGAATGCAGTTTTGCCAGGCATCTGGCGTTCAAAATGATCAGCCGGCCTGACCATTTCGAGGCGCTGGCGCTTTATGCCAATGATCCCTTTATCCGAGCCGCCGCCGTGGCAACGCTTCCCAATTCCACGGCATTGCAAAAAGCATTGAACGACCCTCATCCGAAAGTCAGGGAGGCTGCCGCCAAACGACAGCAGCAGTTTAACCCCTGACATCGATCTGGCTTTCAACCGCAACGAATCACGCAAACCCCAAGGAGAATCCATGCAGGCGACGCAACATAATGGTTTGTTTTCCCCCATCTCGGCCGCCCAGTTCCTGCGGGAGGAATTTCCTGAGGTTCCCGTGTGGACGGCGTTACGGTTCCGTTCAGGACCGGAGGGGGTCGCGATGTCGAGGATCGCCAGCGGGAGGTATGAGGCCTCGGGCCGGATCGGGTCCTGGACATGGACGCGCATCCCTTGCAATCTCCCGCCGATTGGGCTTTTCAACGGCGAGCTTGATAATCAGTCACAGTATGGTGGCTGGCTCGGTATGATCCGCGTGACCCATGCGGACGGGCGATCGTTCATGTTGTTTTCATACTACAACAATGAGGGTAAGGTGTGTCATCACTATCTGGCTTCGACTGACGATTGGAGACTGCTCCGGACGTTCCTCAAGGCGGTGGTTGCCAAGTTTGATCGCCGATCCCCGAATGTGGCCAGCATCTACATGATGAACGCCCAGGACATCGATATAGATTGTCGCAAGGAGGAAACGATCTTCCTGCAGGATAACATGGCTGACGATATCCTTGGGCAGGTGGATGCGTTCTTTGCCGGGCGCAAGATGTTCGAGCGCCTTGGCGCGCCTTACCGTCGGGGATTCCTGTTTGCCGGGGATCCAGGAAACGGGAAGTCGATGATGATCCGGAAGATCGTCCGCCGGGCACATCAGAAGTACAAGGCCTATGCGATTTCTCTGTCGATCACAAACGATCTTACGCATCAGATGCTTCAAACGATGTTCGACATGGCTCAGGCCAAGGCCCCTTCCGTCCTGCTGATTGAGGATCTGGAGTCGATCATGGTAGAGACCCAGGTGACGCGTTCGGCATTCCTTGGGATGCTGGATGGGATGAGTTCGAGTGACGGCATCCTGGTAGTCTGCACCACGAACAATCCGGAGAAGATCGATCCGGCCTTGGCGCACCGTCCCAGTCGGTTTGACCGGGTATGGACGTTTCCGGTACCGGATGCGGCGCTGCGCTTTGCCTATCTGAAGCATTATTATCCGCAGATGCCCGAATCCCTGCTGGAGCGGGTCAGCCGCAAGACAGCGAACTGGAGCTTCGCCTACCTGAACGAGCTGCGGACAACGACCGCCATCCTGGCCATTCGTGACGGCAGCGACACTGTCACGGAGCCGCACCTGCAGAAGGGGCAGGCGTTGCTGGGCGAGCAATTTGACGCGGGCATCAAGAACCACGCCGTGCCGGCAAGCCCATCGAATGTCGGCTTCAATGCGTCATGTGGATAGTGCGGCGGCTCGTAACCCTTTATGACACACTGCCGGATTGCATTTCGCACGAGGTTATGTGTCACTGTTTTCATTAACCATACAAATTTTAATCGGAGGCATAGAATGGGACAACGAATGCTTAATCAACAAAACATCACCCTGCACGGCTATACGGCACCTGAAGCGGCTGCCATTGTCCGAAAGGCATTGCCGGACGTGGAACACTGGATGTTATGGGCGATGGATCCTGACCCAGCAGAGAATGTCATGCGGGGGATGCTTGGAGATGGCATCAACAACAGTGGTGCTATCGGTACATGGAAATGGTCCCGAGTCCCCTGTGACTTGCCAGATATTCATACCTGGGGAGGTCATATCGCAAAGGGAAAGGGGCACCCTGGCTACTGCTGGATGGGGTTGGTGCATGTAAAGGGGGGTAAAGGCGAGGAATTTCATATCTTCAGCTACCCCCGCCCCGACCTGTCCGTCAACCGGGAGTATCTCGTCTCGACCGGTGATTTGAAGATGCTGCGCCGTTTTTGCAGGGATGTGGATCGCCATTACCGCCAACGCCGCAAGAAGAATATCGTCAGCATTGATGTGCACGGCGGGATGGATATCGAGCTTGATCTGAAATCCATGGAACGGCCCTGTTTGCCGGACACCATGCTCAACGACATTGAGCAGCAAACCGACCTGTTTTTCAAAAGTGCGGCCTTGTATAAGCGGATGAACATACCTTATAGGCGGGGGTTGCTTTTCAGCGGGGCTCCGGGCACAGGCAAGACCATGATGGTGCGACATCTCATTCGACAATCCCATCTTAGCCACAAAACGCGACCCTACTATCTGGGGGTGAACAGCCGCACCGACGATGACGACATCCGCAGCTTCTTCGGCAACGCCCAGAACAACAAGCGTCCGATCATGCTGATCATCGAGGAAATAGACTCCCTCTTCTACGAGGCTAACGTCAGCCGCTCCAATGTGCTGGCGATGCTTGATGGCATCAGCCCTCTCAATGGCGTCATGCTGATAGCGACCACGAACAATCCTGACCGGATCGACTCGGCACTCCTGCACCGACCAAGCCGGTTCGACAGGGTGTGGACATTCCCGATCCCGGATAAGACGCTGCGGCTCG
>DIZZ01000192.1:4884-24325 GCA_002428045.1 Verrucomicrobia bacterium UBA6015 | reverse complement strand
CTGCTAGCAACACCATTAGGACAAAAACCGTGCGTATCACTGACAACATAATGAATTCCTCCCGCCTGAACTAAGCATTCGCAAAAAGGCACAAAACCGCTTAAAGGGAAATCCTACATATCCGCCCCGCAAACAGCAACATCGGGAGTTGGGTACAAAGTGGGTACAAGTGTGGCTAGGACTCCAGCAACCCGGCGGTGAGGAAAAAAGGGGAGGAACCTAATCGAATTTTGACGGAGTTCTGCTCCTTCTATATTTCCGGTCGACGACAACGCTCGTCGAGAATGAAGCCACCCCGTAATCCGCAGTCGTCGCCGTTCGCGTTTTATGTTCACCGATCACCGAAAAACATCCGACGAAGGGGAGACCGAATCAATCCGAGCATCAGCCGTCGTTCTGGGTGCAGGACAGGAAAATTACAAATTTTGTTGTGGACAAGATTTTTTTCGCGCTATAATTGTATATAAACTTCGTCAAGGTAGTCTCCGAACTGACGACTGCTTGCCCCGCCAAAAAGGATGAAATACTCAAGGCGCTCAACTACTTCATTAACAACCGCGATCGAATGCTATACGCCACGTTCCGCAAGGCGGGGTACTTCGTCGGCTCGGGGGGTATCGAGGCGGGCTGCAAAACCGTCGTCGGCAAACGGGCGAAACAGTCAGGTATGTTCTGGCATGTAAAGGGCGCGCAAAACGTTCTGTCAATTCGCTGAGCTGTGCTTGGAAACCTCTTCGATGATTACTGGAAATACAAATATGCAGCATAGCTCCTTAATTTATTTAGCTTTCCTGTCCTGCACCCCATTACTGCGCTTCCGCATAAAGGCTTGACAGTCAGGCGGGGCGCTTGTATGAAACAGTGCCATGAATCCAACTTTACCAATCGAGCTTGGCAATGATGATATGCAGCGGATGTCGCATGTATTGCGGCATCGGTTGCGTAATATTGCCGCGGGTATCCGCGGGGCGGTGACCCTGATCGACGAGGAGGCTGGCACCGCGATCCCGGATGGCCTGCGGGAATATTTCCCGCTGATGCTGCGGGAATGCGAAGGATTGAGCGATATCGCCAACCGGCTGAGCCTGTTCTGGGCCGATCCGTCATCCGCCACCACCCCGGCCGAATCGGCCACGATGATCACCGCCCGGCTTGTCTCTGAAATCAACCGGCGCTTTCCGAATGTGGAGGTCCGCCAGCGGATCGATGGCGACGGGATGGTGCCGGATGTCATGACCATGGCCCTGCGTGAAGTCCTGGTAAATGCCTGCGAGGCGGCTCCCCGCGGGATTGTCGGTATCGCCCTGAAACCGGAGGGGCAGCAGATCGGCTGGACGGTTTCCGATACCGGCAACGGCGTCCCCGACGCCAACCGAGAGCAGGCCTTCCTGCCCTTCTTCACCACCAAGCCCAAGCACCTTGGACTCGGCCTGAGCCTGGCACGCCGCCATTGTCAACGGGCAGGCGGGGACTGCCTGGCCAAGCCTCCGGTCTCCAATGCCACGGAATGGACAGTTGCACTGACCTGCGCCAAGGCAACGGATACGAACGAAAGGAGCGATTGCTGATGGATATCCTGATCGTCGAGGATGACGAGCTCCAGCGCAAGGCGATGTTCGACCTGCTCAAACGCAAGGGACATTCCGTCAAGGCCTGTGATTCGCTGACCGATGCACGGTCGAGGCTGGCCGATGGACAATTCCATCTGATTTTCCTGGACCGGGGACTGCCCGACGGCGACAGCATGCATTTCCTGGAGGAACTGCATGAACAGGCAAAGGGGGCCTATGTCGTATTTGTCACCGGCCAGGCCGATGTTGCCTCCGCTGTACAGGCCATTCGCACGGGGGCCTATGACTATCTGCCAAAGCCTTATGCCGCCGAGCAGCTTGAAAAGATCCTCCGTAACGTGGAGCAGGCCGTCACCATGCAGGAGCGGGTCGAGGGGCTCTCCCGGCTCTCCGCTACCAATGCCAGCGGAGACGTCTGGCGGCTTGACAACATGATCGGCGGCGGGGCACTGCGCGAGCTTTTCACCAAGGTGCAGCGGATTGCCGAATTCCCCGACACCACGGTCCTGCTGCTGGGCGAGAGCGGCACCGGCAAAGGCATGATGGCCTCCGCCATCCACCGCCTGAGCACCCGGGCCGACAAGCCCTTTGTGGACGTCAACTGTTCCGCCATTCCGGGACCCTTGATGGAGAGCGAGGTTTTCGGCTACGAGAAGGGTGCCTTTACCGATGCCAAGAACAGCAAACCGGGGCTGCTGGAGATAGCCGATGGTGGCACCGTCTTTCTTGACGAGATCGGGGACATGGAGCCTGCGCTCCAGGCCAAGCTGCTCAAGGTGATCGAGGACAAACAGTTCCGCCGGGTCGGTGGCAGCCGTGTGACCCATGTGGATATACGGATCGTGGCCGCCACCTGCCGGGATCTGCAAAAACTGGTGAGGGACGGCATTTTCCGCGAAGACCTTTACTATCGGCTATCCGTCTTCCCGCTCACCCTCCCCCCGCTGCGTGAGCATCCCGAAAGTATCCCTATGCTGGCTGCGCAATGCCTGCAGCAGTGCAAACTGGCGGCCGGTCGCAAAATCAGTGGTTTTACCCCGGCAGCGATGGAGGTGCTCTGCAACTACTCCTGGCCCGGAAATGTCCGCGAACTGCGAAATGCCGTGGAGCGCGGGGTCATCCTCTGCACGGAGACGCTTATCGATGTCAAGGACATGGGGATTCCCGTGCCGTTGCGCCCGGCGGCGGCACCTGCTGCAGTGCCCGGAGCGAATGCGGAGGAAGACGCGCCGATGAGCTTGGCTGAAAACGAGAAACGCCTGATTGAGAAGGTCTTGCGCGAGGTCAACGGCCACCGCGGAAAGGCGGCAGATATCCTGAAGGTACACCGCAGCTCCCTGCACCGCAAGATCGCCGAGTACGGTATTGCTATCGAGGAGTGAGCCGTCGGGGAATCATTGCTTTGACGCCGTGGCACCGCCCCTGCTAACATTCATGGTGTGCATGAATTGTCGTTAATTAAAGCAACCCACAAGAGGATGAAGACCATGAAAAGGATGTGCCAATCGAAGATCGGGCGGATGGTCGCTTTTCTTGGGTTTATATCGCTCCCTGCGGTTGTCGTTGCCAATGAGGGTACCAGCACCAACAGCAGTGAGGTCGTTGGCGCTAGTAACCAGGTCGCCAGCATCAGTATCAGCAATGCCATCGCCAGTGCCAGCGTCAGCAATCAGGTCGCCAGCATCGAAATCCCAACGATCGAACAACCGAGGATGATCGAACCACCAAAAATCGAACAACCAACGATCGAACCCAAAATCGAGCAACCGAGAATAGAAATCCCCAAGGTCGAGAGTACTGGCGACGAGGATCGCAGTACGCATAGCCTGCGCACCTTGGAATTACGTGCCCTCAAGGCTCAGGCACTCGAGGAGCTGGTCGTCGCCATGCAGCAACGCCTGGATGGCATGGCGGCCAAGGTGCGGGAATCGGAACTCAAGGTTGAATTACTTGAAAACCGGATCAAGCTACAGGAGGCACAGCGGCTGAAACTGGTCAAGGACCTAGAGGAACGCAGCGTGGAGATCAAACATCGCGATCAACTGCTGAAGCTTTTCCGCAGTGGTGATTTCGAGTATTATCAGGTACAGACGGGCGACACCGTGGTCAGCATCGCCGCCAATCCGATGGTGTATGGCAATGCTGAACGGGCACCCTGGATTGCGCAGGTTAACAGCCTGACCCCCGAAACCCCGCTGGTGCCGGGAGCCATCCTGGTCATTCCCCGCTACACGGAAGGGGTCAGCTATGAGTTCTGAGGCCATCGGAACGATTCTCGTCGTCGAGGACGATCCCCTGCTGGGCGCAACCCTGCGCCGGCAGGTTGAGCGGCTTTCCGCCGACGGTTGCGTCGTTCACCGTGCCGAGGACTGCAGCGAGGCGGAAACCGCCTGGGCCAGCCTGAAACCCCGGCTGGTGCTGATGGACTATCGCCTGCCAGACGGTTTCGGCACGGATGTTGTCGCCGCCATGCGCAAGCGAGGCTATCGCGAACCGGTCATTTTCATGACGGCCGAATCTGAACAATTGACCGAGGAACGGTGCCGCGAACTCATGATTGACCGGGTCATCCAGAAACCGGTGACGGCGGCACAGTTGCAGGAGGCGCTGACCCCGACCGAGCCCAAAGCGCCCGCGACACTGCCCGTTGAACGGCGAATCGGACGGTTCCGGCGGATACGCATCAAGGGGCATTTTACCGAAGCGCGGCTGGCACGGCTTCTGCGGGCGGCACGCGAGGAACGCTGGGTGGTCATCGATGCCGGGGCGGTCGAGGATGCCACCGAGGCGGTCATGCGCGGGATCTGCGCCTGGGCGGGCTGGCTTTCCGCCCAGGGCGGACGGCTGTGCCTGCTGGCCAGGACACCGGACGCACAACAGCATTTCGGAGAGGGTGTTGGCCGCTACGTCGATGTACTCAACGATCTCGACGCCCTCGACGCCACCGCTCGACGCCTGACTGGTGCTGCCGAACGGACACAGCTTCTGGATCTACTGCGTTTTGCACGCAACCCGCAGGAAGGAGTATAACATGGAAACCACCCCCACCCCATCCCCGAAGCACCACCACTGGAGCGGGTGGCCCGCCTTCATTGCGCTGTCCATGATCGGCCTTGGCCTCGCCGCCTCCGGCACGCTCTGCTATACCCTTATCGACAACTACCTCAACTACGAGCTGCAACCCCACGTCGACACCTACATCGACCGGGCGAACAAGCGAGAGCAGGCTGGCGATGTCCAGCGCGCCTTCCAGTATCACGGGTGGGCGATCGACCAGGCCACCGATGACACCGAACAGATCCGGGCCATCCTGGCTATGATCAACTTCCTGATGACCGACAACAACTGGCAACCGGCTGAGCAACGCTACCGGATGGCTGCGGAATACATCCTGGCACTCCAGAAGCGGCAGATCCAGGATCCGCAGCAGAGGCAACTGCTCATCGAAACGGCGCTACGCCTTGCCGGGGTGACGTCAAACCGTCATTTGTGGGATTTTGCGCAAACATTCGGAAAAAGCGGCGAAAACGAACCGGCGACCGAAAAATCATTCACCATGCTCACCGCCGAGTTTGAGGCGTTACTGGCACTCAAAGAACAGCAATCGACATTCACAGCCTTGGCTGCACTGGAAAAATCCGCACAGGACGACAAGCAACTATCCTATGTGCGCCATCAGCGACTCAAGCTGCTCTGGATGGCCATCGAGAATGACGGTTGGCGCGAGGCCTGTACGATCCGCTACCCGGGGGAAACGGCCGAAGCAATGCTGAAACAGATCGAGGAACAGTTGACCGTTGATTCCAACAACCAGGCGACCTGCGGAACGGCCAGCTTCGAAGCCGACGCCCTTGTTTCTAAAGCCAAACTGGCTCTGCGCAAACAGGATCATGACCTCGCCATCCTCGAACTATTCAAAGCCATCGAGAAAAAGGGAGCCGCTAGTCAAGGCACGGCAGCGGGGTTACTGCTTCAGATCTTGAACACCCAGCAACGGCACGAGGATATGGATCGTCTACGTCTGGTCATGCTGGCCGATCCGGGCATGGAACATCAGGCCCTGGAGGACCTGGCCGTGCAGCTCGACACCGTGACCGTGGAAGCACGCCAAAAGGCACTGCTGATTGCTGTCGACGAACATGCCCGGCTGGCCATTCAGGGCCGCAAACCCCAGCAGAACGTACTCATCCGTGCAGCGGAAATCGCGATTGTCCTCAAGGACTGGGATCGGGCAGCGCAATACCTCAAAACGTCAGCCTCCGGTGAGGCTCCGCGCCAGCTCCATGCCCGGCGGCTGCATCTGCAGGCGCAACTGGCCGAGAAACAGGGAGATAAACGGGCGCTGGTCAAGAACCTGCATGACCTGATCACGACGTATCCGGACGACCAGGTCATGGCAGGCAACGCACAGTTCATGCTCCTGTCCGTACTGGAGGAATACCCGCTGGCGGCGGCCGATCTGGTCGGCGTCGTGGTCGGTGCCACCTTGCGATTCCCCAGGGATCCCCGCAACATCAACAGCCTGCTGAACGTGGCCCATAAGCTGGAAGCGTTCGGCCTCCCTGTCGTTGCCCAGAAATACTACCGTCATGTGATCCTGCTCAGCTCCCTGCAGATACAGCGTACCACCGAAATCCAGAAGGCCACGGCGGAAGCAACGCTGGGGCAGGCGCGTACGCTCCTCACCATGGGGCAGGACAAGGAAGCCAACCACCTGCTCCGCACGATCAACGGCCTTGTGCAATGGTCAGACGTCTGGCCGGAATCCGGCCCCCTGTGGTCCGCCATCGCCCTGCGACACGGACAACACCGCGAGGCTGTGCGGCGCTGGCGCCAGACCTGCGGCCCCCCGGGTGGCGACGTGCTGCCGTACCTCTTCGGCATCCTGGTTCCAGACGCAGCCTCGATCCAATTGAAGCCACCGGGAGCATCCCGCCCCGCCCCGGCCGCCCCGACGCCCTACCTGATGGAAGCGGTCGTCGACGCCGCCTTCAAGGTCCTGTTGGAACGGAACGCGTTCGATGAGATCGACAAGATGCTCACTCGCATTGCCGCCGACCCACTGTGGAGCCAGCACATACCGCTCGACCCGATGCGGGTGAAAACCCTGGAACATATCCTGGCCCGAGAACCGGCGGAACAGGTGATCTCCTGGATGAACCGGCAAGCCGTGGCCAATACGAAGGGAACGCCCCAAGGAACCTTGCTACCGCTGGAAACCCTGCAGGAAAAAATGCGCAACGCCGAACAAATCGCCATGCGGGCGCGGCAGTCAGTGCTTTAGGAACACCCACGATGAATACCCTGGAATATATCCAAACGGCAGAAGCACAAGGAAACGCCATCTGCAGGATCTATAGCCGGCTGCGAAACGCACCGTCCCTGCACGAGCGCACCGAACTGCTGCGGCAGGCCGAGAAACATGCCGAGACCCTGGGTAACGCCCTGCGCCAGGTGGCCGAGACCAACCCCGTCGCCGGACAAGCCACAGAGGAAACCATTCAGGCGATGCAATCGCTCAATACCATCATGGAACAGGTCATGATCCAGGAACGCGAATACCGGATCAGCGCCGGGGGCGACGATACACCGTGAAGGAACCGTTATGACGGCTGCATCAACACAGGAAAAACACCCAACCCGGCGTTCGCGACCGGCAACCGCTCGTCGTCCGGAAACGCCTGATGCCGCCGATACCGCCGCCCTCGCCTCCGTACAGGCCGCCTTCGAGATTTTCGAGCGCCAGAGCCGTCAGTTGGAAACCGCCTACCGGGCATTGGAGCAGGATCTCGCCCGCTCAAACAGTGCCTTGCAGGAACGGAACCGTGAATTAACTGCCAAGAACCAGGAACTACACCAGGTCACCCGTCGACTTGAGAGCGTCCTTGAAAGCCTGACCGACGGACTGCTGGTCATTGGTATGGACGGGCAAATCGAACGGTGCAACCAGGCGGCGGCACGCCTGCTGGAACGTAGCCAGCAGGAAGCCGAACAGGCGCGATTCCTTGATCTGATCTCGATTCCGGATGCCGACGCCCTCCTAACTCGCGTCCTGCGCGGCGATTCCCCGGTGCTCGACCACCCCTGGATCCTGCGCCAGCCAGACGGCAGCGTCCACAACCTGCTTTTCAGTCTTGCGCCCGTCACCGGATCCGACAAGAACATCCTGGGGGCCATCTGCAACCTGCGTGATATCACCGAGATCCGCCGCCTTGAAAAACGACTGCAAAGCCATGAACGCTTGGCGGCACTGGGCGAAATGGCGGCCAGTGTCGCCCACGAGATCCGCAATCCGCTGGGCACCATCGAGGGTTTTGCCCGCCTGCTGCGACGCGATTTGGCCGACATGCCCGCCCCGCTGCAACTGGCCGAGCGCATTGTCGCCGGAGCGCAGAACCTCAATTACGTGATCACCAACCTGTTGACCTACGCCCGCCCGATGCGCCTGATGACGACCGATATCCCGGTTGCCACGCTGTTTGAATATTGCCGCGAAACGCTGGAGGACCGAGCCTCACGGGCCAACGTCAGCCTGACGATCGAGTTCCCGTCCCCGTCCATGTCCCTACGCTGCGACCACCGGCAAGTCATGCAGGCCCTGCTGAACCTTGGCATCAACGCCATCGAGGCCTGTCAGCCCTCGCAGACCGTCCATATTTCCGCCACCCAGCGTCCGGCCTCGGTCATCCTGCACATCCGCGACACCGGATGCGGGATGCCCCCCGATCAGGTGGCCAAGGTCTTTGATCCGTTCTTTACCACCAAGGAAGGCGGCACCGGCCTGGGGCTTTCCCTGACCCGAAAGATTATCGACATGCATGGGGGCGACATTGCCGTGGCAAGCGTTCCCGGTGAAGGCACCGAATTCACGATTGAACTGGCCAAGAAGGGAGTGGGCGAATGATCACAAGTATCGAAACCGTACTGGTTGTCGACGACGATTTACTGATGCGCGAATTCGTGGTGGAAACCCTTACCCGTGCCGGCATCGAGGTCGTCCAGGCCAGCAACGGTGCACAGGCCCGTAAACTGATGGAAGAACGCGAGTTCGACATGGCGTTTGTCGACATCAAGATGCCCGTCATGAGCGGCATGGACCTGCTGCGCTGGAAACAGAGCGCCGGGGTGTCCACGTTGACGGTCATGGTGACGGCCTTCGGTACCGTCGAGCAGGCCGTTGAAGCGATGAAACTCGGAGCGATCGACTTTCTGATGAAACCGTTTTCGCCGGAACAAGTCGAAGTGGTTCTCAAACGCGCAAAAGAATGGGTGCAGCTCAATGCGCAGAACGACTACCTGAAGGAAGAGCTCGGCTGGACCTTGCCGGGTGGACGGCAACTGATCGGGCAATCCGCCTCGATGAACAAACTGCTCCAGCAGATCGAGCGGGTGGCGGCCTCCTCCTCGACGGTCCTGATTTCCGGCGAAAGCGGGACCGGCAAGGANNACAACATCGGCGAATACCGCAAACGTCCGTTTGTCCGCATGAACTGCGCGGCCGTCCCCGAGGCGCTGGCCGACAGCGAGCTGTTCGGCCATGAAAAAGGAGCCTTTACCGGAGCGATCAACCGGCGACTGGGACGCTTTGAACTGGCGGGCAACGGGACGTTGCTGCTCGATGAAATCAGCGAAATGCCCCTCAATCTCCAGGCCAAGTTGCTACGCGTCATCCAGGAGCGTGAGTTCGAGCGGGTGGGCGGAACCCGCACCCTGCGCACGGAATGCCGGCTTATCGCCACCACCAACCGCAACCTCGAGCAGTACGTCAAGGCGGGCGGATTCCGGCAGGATCTATATTACCGACTTAATGTGGTGCCCATCCAGGTCGCCTCGCTGCGGGAACGGCCGGAAGACATCCCGGTATTGGCCAATACCTTCCTGGAAAGGCGGTTAGGCAAGGCCGACAGCAAGTCGGGCCGCCTGCGCTTCCGGGCGGATACGCTGGACTTGCTAACCCGTTACAACTGGCCGGGGAATGTGCGTGAGCTCGAGCACCTGGTCGAGCGCCTGTGCGTCATGGAAACCGGGCCGGAACTGACCCCCGAGATGCTGCCCCCCGAAATGCGCGGGGCATACACGGTCCCCTGCCCCGCCCCGGTGGCGATCACGCCGCCCGTTGCCCCGGCTCCCGCCGCACCGGTCGCACCTACCGCACCGGTCGCGGTTTCCGCCGCACCGCCGCCCCCGGCCGCCGACAGCCCCGTTGACGGACCGGTCAATCCGCCCCAGGCCGCGACCGGCGAAACCACCCTGAACCTCGACACCCTCGAACGCCAGACCATTCTCAAGGCACTGGAACAGACCGACGGACAACGCAATCAAGCCGCCGACATCCTCGGTGTCAGCATCCGCACCCTGCGCAACAAGCTCACCCGCTACCGCGAAGAAGGCACATTGCCAGCCGAATACGCTTGACCACCGTTCTGTGGCACGCAGCCTGCTAACTACACAGGCATGAACGAAGAAATCAGATTACTGAACCAGTTGCTTGACGGATGCGCCTTGCGCAGTCAGGCGCTTGCTGGCAATATCGCCAACGCATCGACCCCGGGGTATGAGCGGCGGGATGTCAGTTTCCTGGATGATCTCAAGACGGCGCTTCGTTCTGGCGGCAGCGATGAGGCGACCGATGTAAAACCGACGATCCAGACCGACAAAACCGGACGGCAGGTTCGCTTGGAGGATGAGTTTGCAGCCCTTTCGGAAAACCAGTTGCTTTTCATGACGTCAGCCGAGCTTTTAAGTCGTAAATATTCACGCATTCGCAGTGCGATCAAAGGAATGTAACCCCAAGAAGGCCATAAAATGAGTGAAAACGGTGTATTTCCAATGCTCGGCATATCGGCCAGCGCCCTCGAGGCGCAGGCGCACAAGATGCGGGTCATTGCCTCGAACATCGCCAATGCCAACACCACCAAGGACGCCAACGGCGAGGTTTTCCGACGTCGCGAGGTCTTGTTCGTGGAGCAGCTCCAGCGGCAAATCGGTGGCCAGCGCAGCGGGCAGCCCACCGTCAACGGCGTCCGCGTGGATCGAACGATCGAGGATGAAAGCTCACTGCAACGGGCCTACCGCCCCGGCCATCCCGAGGCTGATACCGAGGGGTACGTCACCCTTCCGAATGTAAATCCGATGGAAGAGATGGTTGACATGATGATCGCAAATCGTTCGTATGAGGCAAATATTGCCGCCATGAAATCGGCAAAAAGTATGATCGCAAAAGCACTGGAGATTGGCAAATGACACCTATAGACGCCTATCGTTCAATCCAGACCGGGGAATCCTCGGCAGTTCAACGGCCAGACCTCGCCCCGCGCACCGACAAAGGCGACGGTTCGTCCTTCCAGTCCATCCTTGGCAACCTAGTCAAGGAAGTCAACGGGCTGCAGGCGGATGCCGACAAGTCCATCGAGGGCCTGGTCACCGGCGAAACCACCAATGTCCACGACGTGACGACCCGCATGACCGAGGCGGGTATCGCGTTTGATCTGATGATGGAAGTACGCAACAAGCTGATGGATGCCTATCAGCAGATCATGCGGATGCAGGCTTAATCGAGGATTATACAGAAGGAGCTGAATCATGCCAGGCGCACTTGGATTACTGTTCCACCAGATGGGAACCCTCTGGAAGCATTTCGGGATCAACCAGAAGGTCAGCATCATCCTGGCCTTGGTCGCTTCGCTGGCCGTCATTGGCGGCATCCTCTACTGGTCGGGCCGTCCGGACTACCGCCTGCTCTACTCGGGGCTTTCACTTGAGGACGCCGCCCGCGGCCGTGAAAAACTGGATGAGGCACGCATCCCCGTGGAAATCCGCGATCACGGCCAGGCGATCTTTGTCCCGGCTGCCGACGTCTATCGTGCCCGGCTGATGCTGGCCGCCGACGGGCTGCCCAAGGATTCCTCCGCCGGATTTGAACTGTTCGAGCAGCCCAAGTTCGGGCTGACCGAGTTTGCCCAGCAAGTCAATTTCCAGCGTGCCCTGCAAGGGGAACTGGAACGGACGATCACGGCGATCGACGGCGTGCAGAGCGTGCGGGTCATGCTTGTGATGCCACGCGACCGGCTGTTTGCGACCGAACAGGACAAGGCCGCCAGCGCCTCGATCATGCTCTCGCTCAAACGCGGGGCACAACTGCAGGGCGAGCAGATCCACAGCATCAACCAGTTGGTCAGCACAGCCGTCCCCGGTCTTAGCCAGGGTCATATCACCATCACCGATCAACAGGGTCGCCTGCTGTCCGACGCCTCGCAGCGCGAGGATCCGCTGGTGGGATCCTCGCAACGGCAGCTTGAGACACGCCGCGCCATGGAAGATACCCTGGCCCGCAAGGCGCAGGATATGCTGGATCTGGCCATGGGCAAAGATCAGGCCATCGTCCGCGTCAGTGCCGATATCGATTTCCGCCGGATTGAGAAGCACAACGAGAAGTTTGATGCCGAAGGGCGCGTCCTCTTCCGCGAGACCATCAGCTCCGAGAACTCCAGCGAACCGTCACGCTCACCGGCTGGCAGTTCAGCCCGCGTGGCGGTGGGCGATCCGGCCGCCACGGTGAACATGGAGCAGACGGCCTCGGGAAAGATGAAACGCGAGGATATCGATTCGGAATACCGCGTCCCTTCCGAACGGGAGACCGTGGTTGATCAGGGCGGGCGGGTGACACGCTTGTCGGTCGCCGTCTCGGTGGCGGCCCGCAATGGCGAGCCGCGCAACGCTGCGGATATTGAGAACATCAAGCAGTTGGTGCGATCGGCCGTCGGTGCGGTCACGACCGCCGATCGCAAGGACGAGGTGTCGGTGATCGAGATGGCGTTCAACCGCCAGCCCGATTCACAGCCCGCCTGGCAATGGTGGGAACGGCTCCCCTTCTCCATCAGCGGATCCTTGCGCACGGTCGGCGGCGTTATCTTGCTGATCACGCTCTACCTGTTCAGCCGCCGCACGTTCCGCCAACTCTCCGTCGAACGGGAAACGGTGGGAACCCCGGTATCAATGCTCACCAGTGCCGATGGCGGAGCCCATTCGATCAGTGCTGGCGACGAGGCCGCCATGCTGGAGAATGAATCCCCGTTGGATACGGTCTCGCGGTTGGCAGAACAGAGCCCGTCCACCGTCGCCACCTGGATTGACCATGCCGTCCGCAGCAAAAGTTGAGGGTAGAAAATAGTCATGAGCACAACCGCTGTAGTAACCACTGATCGTACACTGACCGAAGAGCAGAAGGTCGCCATCCTGCTGGTCAGTCTCAAGGAAAGCGCCGCCGCATCCATCCTGCAGCAATTGAATCCCACCGTGTTGGCCCGCGTGGCGGATGCCATGCGCCGCCTCGGGATCGTTTCGGGCGATGTGCGCCAGCGGGTCATTACGGAATGCCTGCACGGCATCACCGACTCGCGCGGTGCCATCCAGGGCGACGAGCGACTGGCGAATAACCTCCTGACCCAGGCCATCGGCGAGAAACGCGCCGCCGCACTGCTGCAGGAAACCCCTACCGGCAATGCCGCCTTCTCGCGACTCGCCGAGATGGGTGCAGAGCAGATCCTGTCCGTGCTCGGTCGCGAACAGCCCAACATCATTGCCATGGTCATGCGTTACCTGGAACCGGAACTAGCCGCCGAAGTGCTCAATCTCGTCCCGCACGAGGTCGGCAAGCAGGTCATGTACATCCTCTGCACCGGCCGCCCCCCCTCCGAAGCGGTGGTCAACCGGGCCGCCGCCTACATCGAGACGCGCATCGGCAAGAGCCGCAAGGCCGAGAAATCCGATGCGGGCAACATCATCGAGCGAGCATCGGCCATCCTGCAGGCGCTTGACCACGGCCTGACGGAAGACATCCTGCAATCGATCGACGAGAGCGCCCCCGAGCTTGGCACCGAGCTGCGCGACCGCCTGTTCAGCTTCGAGGATATCATCCGCATCAGTGACGCGGATATGCGCCGGATCATGCAGGAAGTGGATATGTCCACCCTGGCCGTTGCCCTGCGTAGCGCCCCGGTCGATGTCCGCGAGAAATTCTTCAACAACATGTCCAAGCGTGCGGTTGAAGGACTCAAGGAAGACATGCAGTTTGCGCCGAAGATCAAGCTTTCGGATGTTGAAGCCAAACAGAAAGAGATCATCACCCTTATCCGCGATTTGGATGGACAGGGCGAGATCAGTATCCAGGAAGGATCAGCCAATGAATACGTCTGAACTCGGTGGCATGGCCGTCCACGCCGCCTCTGGCTTCCGCACCCGCGGCTGCGTCATTACCGAGTACCGCGTCGCGGCGGCCGCGCCCGAGCCGGATACCGATCGTATCGCCCGTCAGGCCCGGCAAATGGCCGAGGAGATGGTCCGTCGCGAAGTCCTGGCCATGAAGGAGGCCGAACGCAAACGCATCGCCCAGTGGGAGGCCGAATGGCAAAAGTCGCTCGATAAGCTCAAGGGCGAAATCCAGCGGCAGGTGATTGATATGTCCATCGGCATTGCCGAGGTCATCCTGCAGCACGAATTGCCCGATGCAGACATGCTGCGCGGCATCATCGAGGAAACGCTCGCCCCGGTATCGGATCTGCAGGGTATGCGCATCCGCCTTTCGCCCAAGGATATCGAAGCCGCCCGCCAGGGACTGCTTTCCCCGGCACGCGGCGCGGCGATCGAGTGGATTGCCGACACCAACCTCAAGCCCGGGGATATGATCGTCGAGAGTCGCAACGGGGTCATCGACGGACGCCTGCACGAACGTCTCGGCGTATTGACCGAAGCACTCAAGGATCCATCCCGCCATGGTGGCGGCAACCGAACCCCCGCCGCAACGTCATGAATACTGATGTTCAAATCGATTTGATGCCGCGCCTGGAGCAGCTCCCCCACCGGAGCTGGACCCGGTCCGAAGGCCGGGTCACCCGCGTGATCGGACTGACGGTCGAGTCCACGGGGCCGACCGCATCGGTCGGGGATCTGGCCTGGATCGAGACCGGACCGGTCGAGATGCGCACACGTATTCCAGCCGAGGTGGTCGGGTTCCACGAGCGTTCGGTCATCTTGATGCCGATTGAATATGTCGCGGGTATCCGCCCCGGCGACCGGGTGCTGCCGGATGGGGCCATGCGGATTGCCGCCGGCCCCGGATTGCTGGGCCGGGTCGTGGACGGACTGGGACGCCCCCTGGACGGGATGCCTGCCCCTCTGGACATGACCAGCGTGGAAATCGACCGGCTCCCGCCCTCCCCGCTGCAGCGGACCCGCATCAGCAGCATCTTCCATACCGGGGTGCGCGCCATCGACGCCTGCATGACCTGCGCCAAGGGTCAGCGGATCGGCATCTTTGCCGGCAGCGGCGTCGGCAAGAGTGTGCTCCTCGGCTCGCTGGCCCGGCATTCCTGCGCCACGGTCAACGTCATTGCATTGGTCGGCGAACGTGGCCGTGAAGTGCGCGACTTTATCGAGAAGAACCTAGGCGACGGGCTACAGAAATCGGTGGTCGTCGCCGTGACCTCGGATCAATCGCCGCTGCTGCGTCGCAAAGGGGCGGCAACCGCCATGGCGATTGCCGAATATTTCCGAGATCAGGGGGATGATGTCCTGCTCATGATGGACTCCGTGACTCGCTACGCCATGGCACAACGCGAAATCGGACTGGCCGTCGGCGAGCCACCCGCCACCCGCGGCTATCCGCCCAGCGTATTCGGTCTGCTGGCCCGCCTGCTCGAACGGCCCGGCACCTCGCCCCAGGGCACCATCACCGCCTTTTTCACCGTCCTGGTGGAAGGCGATGACATGAACGATCCGATCGCCGACAGCGTCCGCTCGATCCTGGATGGACACATCGTGCTTTCCCGCGAAATCGCCGAAGCCAACCACTATCCGGCGATTGACGTGCTCAAGAGCGTCAGCCGCCTGATGAGCGACGTCGCCCCCGCCAAGCAGGCCGAACTGGCAGGGCGGTTGCGCGAACTGCTCTCCGTCTATCGCCGGGCCGAGGATCTGGTCAATGTGGGGGCCTATGTGGCGGGGTCGAACCCCAAGATTGATGAGGCACTGAGCAAGATCAACGCCATCAACACGTTCCTGAAACAACGACCGAATGAGATCGCTGATCCCGCCGCCATGCTCAAGGGTCTTGAGGAGGCACTGGCATGAGCGCGTTTCATTATCGCCTGCAACGCGTGCTGGATGCCAGGGAAGCGATGATGACCCGCTGCGAAATGCGGCTGGCAGAATCCGAGCGCGAACTCGACCGTTGCCGTCGCGAGCAGGAAGCCTGCGATGCCGCCATGCGCCAACAGTCGGCCAAGCATGCCGCGACGGCCGAGAAGGAAGCCCTTTCAGTGCGCGAGCACATCGTGCATCGCGCCTGGATCCACCACCTTTCCGATTGCCTGACACAATCCGTGCGGACGGCAGCCAACACGCTGGATACGGTCAACAAACGGCGGGACGAATTGCGCAAGGCACTGGTGGACCACAAGATCATGCAGAGCCTATCCAACAAGGAGCGCAGCGCCTGGGTGGCCAACGCCAACAAGAAGGAGCAGATTATGCTCGACGAACAAGCCACCTCGGTCTTCCTGCGCAACCGTAAGCCAACACCCCCTTCCACCCATGACAACCCCCAACTGGAGCATCATCAATGAAGGCTATTTTCTTATTCGTCTGCATTCTCTGTGCTGCTGCCTTGAGCATGCTGGCCGCCCTCTATGCGACGGGCCGCATGAATCCGCCGCCGGAAAAGGAAGAGACGAACCTACTGCCTGAGGAATGGCGTGCGACGGTATTCCCCGAGCAAAGCCGGGCCGTCGAGGATCTGCTGAAGGAAATTATTGCCCGTGAGGAAGTGCAGAACCGGAAAGAAGCGCAACTCACCGAACAAGAGGCCAAGGTCCGGCAGGAGGAGATCCTGCTGACCCGTATGCGCGACGAACTGGCCTCGGCCGAAGAGGCGTTGAAGACGTATTTCAAGGAGCAGGACGCCATCGAACAGATCAATATGCGCAAATTGGCTGAATTCTACTCAAAAATGGACCCGCAGAATGCCGCCACGCTGCTGGCGGAGCTGGAGCCGGAACAGGCGTCGCGCGTCCTCGTGCTGCTCCAGGATCGCCAGGCCGGTGCCATTATGGATGCGGCGGTCACGCTGGGCCCGCGTGGCATTGAACGTGCTGTTGCATGGTCAGAGCTTATCCGCAAGCAGAAGAGCGAGAAAGCCAAGAAAACCGAGCCCGCCGAAGGCACTAATTAGGCAGTCACATGATGAATAATAGCCCCGTAATTCTTGATTGCATGTCCGCCAACGCAGCCAGTGCGGGAAGCGCAGACGGGGGTGCCCTGCCTCCGGATAGACTGGACGGACAGCAGCAAACCCCGGGCACATCGCCATCTGGAAACACACCCATGGATGCGGACGATAGCAACCAGCCTTTCACCCAGCATATGCAACGGCTTTGCCAGACGCAGCCAGCCGTGCCAGTCGACGAAAACACGGTGACCCACGTGACGGATGCCTCTGCCGAGGGGCTTGACGACGAAGCCTACGCGATTGCCGCCGCCCTGGGCTTGATCGAGGTCCCCCCGGTGACGTTGCCTTCCAACGTCTCGACGGTTGTGATTTGCGAACCGGTAGCGCAAGCGCTGGGGGCAGGACAAGCGACGAGTGGTGAACTATCAACGATGAGTGAGCAGGTGACGGTAGCAGGTCCTGCAACGGTGAGCGGGCAAACAACGGTGGCAGGTCCTGCAACGGTGGACGAACAAGCCGCCCGCATGCTGCAAACACAGCCCCCACACACAACAGCCGAAGGTCCGCTGTCAGCATCTGGTGCCATACCCACTGAAGCCATGGGACGCCCTGCTCCCGAGGCCCCGCAAACCGGGATGACACCGGTTCCTCAGAATACGCTGACACCCGACCCCCAGGGCAGCCCTGCACCCATACCGCAAGGGCTCCAATCGCCCGAGACCCTGCAACAAGCCGGTCCCGTGGCGGCGACGGCCTCGCCCGTGGCGGCGGCGTCCGATTCCGAGGGGGAGCCTCCGTCCGACGCGATGACACCCGATGCGATGCCGGCAGTCGACGACGACGCCACCGACGCCGTTGAAGACACGAATCCCCTAGCCTCCTCACCAACAACGCAGCAACCGGCCAGCGCCCCGGCAGAAGCGGGAATCCCCGCCGAGGCAGCGACGCCCGCACCATCCACACGCACCGAACCGGTGCGTGCCGCATCCAATACGCAGGATCCCGCGTTCATGCCGGTAAGCGATAGCAACAGTGAATCGGCCGACACCGAATCGGGAATGTCCGACGGATCGGGAAACGACAAACAGCAGACGCCCAACGAGCCATCCAAACCGGCACTGACATTCACCGGAGCGACATCGGCACGGGAGATCGCCCCGGACGCCACGTCACTTCAGGCCCCCCCGCCCATCGCGTCAGCGCCAGCCCCCACCGCCATTTCGCCAACCTCGACGATGCCCACCGCAGAGCGCATGCAACCCGCCGATCTACTGGAGCGGTTCGACCGCATTGTCCTGGGTGCGATGCGCAGCACGGACAACAGCATGCGGATTGAACTCGAACCCGCCGCCCTGGGGCGTGTCACCGTCAACTGCCGATCGACCGCCGATGGACTGAGTGTTGAAATCGGGGTGCTCGGCAGCGGTGTGCGCGACCTCCTGGCTGGCCAGGAGAGCGACCTTCGCAGCAGTCTGGCAGCCCAAGGATTCCAATTGGGGCAATTCTCGGTCTCGTGTCAGGATCGGGAAGGCAATCACCAATCTCAGGCACAACGCTGGGAGGAGCCGGAGCGGCTCCTGCAACCACGCAGCGCACAAAAGCAGCAAAACGCCACCATCGAGGCGAACACCGTGCGATTCTCCGCAGGGGTTCGCAACCGCTGGGTGGCTTGAGTAAAGAGAGAGAGAGGAGTCATATCATGGACGAAATCGGAGACGTACAAGCAACCGCAGGAACACAGGCCGCGATGATGGCGGCGCAGAATCCTGAAAACACAAAGCCCGGCGGCAGCCTGGGCAAGGATGAATTCCTCAATCTGCTCGTCACCCAGCTTTCCTCTCAGGATCCGCTGGACCCCATGGATAGCACCCAGAGTATCGCCCAACTGGCCCAGTTCAGTTCCTTGGAGCAGATGCAGAACGTCAACACCCAACTGGAATCCCAACGGCAGTCCAGCGGATTGATCGACGGCATGCTCCTGCAGGGCCAGACGATCACCGCCACCCGCTCGAATGGAACCACCGTTGAGGGGGTTGTCGAGGACGTCAAGTGGATGAACGGAGCGGTGATGCTGACGGTCAACGGAACCAGCCTGCCGATGTCGGATCTTAGCGGACTGCGCCTGGCGAGCAGCAACCCGACGGCCACTTACCCAACGGGTACCTATTCGACAGGATCGTCGACAACGCCAGTCACAACGCCTGTGACAACGTCAACAACAGAAACGCCATCAACATCAACCGACCCCGCCCCGGCACCCGCCGCACAGGGCAGCAACCCCTCGTCGTTCTGGGATGGGGTTCCAGAATTCCTCTGGTCCGAATAACGCAGCCAACCTTAAACACACCTACAGTCAACACTAAAACAGGAGAAAAACCATGTTACCATCAATGTTCAGCGGGATCTCGGGACTGCAGACGCACCAGCAACGCATGAATGTTATCGGCAATGATATTGCCAACGTCAACACCACGGGCTACAAGCAAAGTGATGTCACCTTCAAGGAAGCCTATGTCACCACGCTGCGGTCCCCGGCGCCCGGAACCGTCGGTCAGCAGGTCGGCCTTGGCGTCCAGCTTGCCGGCATCACGCGTGACTTCGGAGGCGGTGCCTTGATGCAGACCGGGACGGCGACGAATCTCGGGGT
>DIZZ01000192.1:0-4833 GCA_002428045.1 Verrucomicrobia bacterium UBA6015 | reverse complement strand
GGCGATTTCACGCTGGATGTCAACGGCGGCCAGACATACATGATCAACCCTGACGGCAAACGGTTGCAAGGCGTGATGACCGGCGCACTTGGGGATCCGGCCCCCGATCTGACCGGTACGGCAGCCTCTGCGGTCACTGACATCGCCTTGCCCGCCGATACCACGTCGTTTTCCATCAGCCTGGACGGAACACTTTACGTGTCGGTTGCTGGCGGGAATCCACAGGTTGCCGGGCGGGTTGCCCTGGCCACGTTTTCCAACCCCAACGGGCTACAGGCGATCGGCAGCAACCTGTACGTCGAAACGCAAGCCTCCGCGATCAACCCACTTAAAAATCCAGGCGAGGATGGGGCAGGACAGATGCTGCAGGGATATCTTGAGAATTCCAACGTCGATCTGGCCCGCGAGTTCACCGACATGATCATTACCCAGCGCGGCTTCCAGGCCAATTCGCGCACCATCTCGACCGCCGACGAGATGCTAAATGAATTGTTATCATTGAAACGTTAAAATAACGTGGTAATAATACATCCGGCGGCATAAGCTGCCGGTATGTATTTTCAACGTTTCCTTACCGAGGGAGTTTTCATGATCACCTGTTCAGACCTGCACGGGCGAATATCCTACATTAATCCCGATCTGCTGATCGGGATTGAGATCACACCGGACACCCAACTGGTGTTTGTTAATGGACATCGGCTATTCGTCTCGGAAACGCCGGAAGAAATTGTCGAGCGGATCGTGGAATTCCGCATACGCACCGGTTTGGGCGCCCGCCCGCCCGCCTGGATCTCCGAAAACGAGCTGACGGATAATGGAAAGGACTGACAAAAATGGATTTTGGCTCAATACTAGGGATTTTACTTTGCATGGCGCTTGTTGGCGGCGCGATTTTCATCGGCGGCGGGGCTGGATTTATTGATCCTCTCTCGATTATGATTACCCTCGGAGGCTCACTTTCTGCTGTTCTTATTAATTTTCAGGTCAGTAAAATTCTCGCCACCTTCCGCGCCGTACGCAAGGCGTTTGTCAACCGGGACAAGGATTTCCTAGCGTTGTTCAAGCAGCTATCGGACTTCGCCGTCCGTGCCCGGCGCGACGGCATCCTGGGGCTGGAGAGCGACGTGGAAACGCTTCAGGATCCCTTTATGAAGAAGGGCCTACAGATGGGCGTCGACGGTAACTCGGCAGAGATCATCGAGGCGGTACTGGAACAGGATATCTGTTCCATGATGGAACGTCATGCGGTCGGCCATGCCATTTTCCAGGCCATTGCCGCGTTTGCACCGGCATTCGGTATGCTCGGCACCCTGATCGGCCTGATCCAGATGCTACGAAATCTAAGCGATCCAAGCTCCATCGGAGCTGGCATGGCCGTGGCGCTGATAACCACCCTGTACGGGGCCATGGTTGCCAATATGGTTGCACTGCCGATCGGCGGCAAGCTGGAGCAGCGCACCAAGGAGGAAACCGCCATGCGCCGCATGGTGCTGCAGGGTATTCTCTCCATCCAACAGGGAGACAGCCCTCGCGTCGCGCAGGAGAAGCTGCGCAGCTATCTATCCCCATCGCTTCGAGCGCGCACGGAAAACGTATGAAACCATCCGCGCCACAGCCGCCGAAACCGAACGAATGTCCCGCGTGGATGATGACGTTCGGCGACTGCATGTCGTTGCTGGTCTGTTTTTTTGTGATGCTGATCGCCTTCTCGAATATGGAGGAGGATAACCTTTCCGCGACGATCGGGGCCATGCGCGGGGCACTGAGCGGTATTGGGCAGGTTGACGGGATTGAACCGATCATGGAGATGCCGATCCAGCCCGACGGGCTAAGCAGGGTTGAGGGTACATCCGACCAAGTCCGGTTACTCACCGCCAAGGAAATGTCCGAGATGGTTCCGAAAATGATTTCGGAACTACGGGCCAGCAACAATAGCGAACCCGGCAGTTGGCCGGACCGGGTTTTGCTTAAGATGCTTGACGACGGCATGACGATTGTCGTGCAGTCACGCACGCTTTTCCGCGAGGGATCGGCCGATTGGCTCTCCGAGGCAACGGAACTCTGGGAGGGGATTGCCGCGATCCTGGCGGCACGCCAGAACGTAATCCGGATAACCGCCATCATCTCGCCCCAGGCAATCGTGGATCCTGCGGTTGCCAAGTCCGTATGGAGCCTTGGCGTACTGCGGGCGGAAACGGTAGCCCAGGCGCTTCAGGCAGCCATGAAATGCGAGCCCCAGCGGATCGGGGTCGGCATCCAACTCAAGACACAGTTGAGCGAGGAGGGCTACGCGGATGATTCGGTCGAGATCACCATTGTCGGGCAAAGCACGGTGGTGACACTGGATGTCGAGAATGCCTTGCCAAAGGATGTCTGGAGATGAGCAAGAGACAGTTTCCAGAAACCAAGAAGGCCGGCGGTGCGCCAGCGTACATGGGGCAATTTGCGTCGCTGATGACGATTCTGCTGGCCTTCTTCATCATTTTGCTATCCCTCGGACAGAACCGCACGTCCAAGTACAAGGAGGGTGTCGGGAAAGTATGCAACATGATTGGGTTGGCTGGCGGTTCCGGTGTGCTAGAGTTCTGGCGCACGATGCGACGCCCCCCCTCGCTGATGGTATTCTACGATCCAGAAAATGAGGACGAAGCCATATTCGCTGGCTTTCCAACGGGTCAAGCCGACGGGTTCTCACTGGGCGACCGATTCCTGAACCAGATCAATTTCAAGGATCCCCGGCAAACGCTGCGCCTGAATTCGCAGATCCGGTTTGAACCCGAACGTCTTCGGCTGACACGGGACACGCAGTTCGCGCTTGACCGGGCCGCCACGTTGCTGTATGGACTGTCAGGGTATGATATCACGGTACAGGTCAACGTCAACTCGGGAGCGCCGGATGCGGATCGCCAGTTGGCCGTGCGCAGGGCCGCATGGGTCACACGGCACCTTGTCGATCAGGCAAGAATAGCGCCCGAGCGGATCCGGGCCTTGGGAATCAGCGAACCTGGAAAGGAAAAACCGAAAACGGAGCAATCGGAAGTATGTTTCCTGTTGCGCCGTACAGAAAGTAAGAAAAGCGATGACGCCTTGCCATCCGGGTCGTCTGAAAGGAGCGAATAATGGCTGAAAGCAAAGACGGATTGAATGAGGGCGGGGATGCACCGAAACCAGCCGCACATGGAGGACACCACGGCTCCATGCTGGTCATTATTGTCGGATTGGTGGTGATGTTGGTGGCCCCGGCGGCAAGCTGGCTGGTCGTAAAGAGCATGACGGGGCCGCACGAACCGAAGGAACCTACTAAGGAAGTGGTCGAGACGCCGACCGTCACCGTTGCCGTGGAGTCGCTGGTTGTGAATATTTCAGGAACACGCATGACGCGCGTACTCCGGATCGCCCCGCATCTGATCCTCAGCGATGCCCGTTTGCAGGAAGTGATAACACCGATAATGCCGATGATCAAGGACCGTATCATGACCGCGGCAAGCCGCCGTACGCTTGCGGAACTGGAAACGCCCGAGGATCGTGAGGCATTAAAACGGGATATCGCCACCGAAATCAATAATCTCGTGCGAGAGAAAAACTCGGGGACGGTGCTTGATGTCGTCTTCAGTGATTTCTTAATCCAGTAGGACGATCATGTCGGATACCTTAACACAAGCCGAAATCGATGCCTTGCGCGATGCGGTGCGCACGGGGCGCATCGAGGAGGTCGCCAAGGCGCAGCCCGTGGAGCCGGCGACGGAAATCAAGGTGGTCTCCTACGACTTCCGCAAGCCCCAACTGCTTTCCGCCGAACACCTGCTGGCGCTTCAATCATTGCATCAGGCCTTCGCCAAGAACCTGCAGGGACTCTTGTTCTCGATGTTCAAGATTTCTGGGACCACCACTCTGGCCGCCATGGATCAGGTCAGTTATGGCGAGTTTATGTTGTCGCTCGAAAGCCCGACGTACCTGCTGGGCGTATCCATGGGCTCGGATGTCGGCCCCATCGGGATGGAGCTGACCCCCCCCCAAGGGCAGATGCTGCTCGATATGCTGCTCGGTGGCGATGGCATCAAGATCGCCTCCGAACCGCCACGCGAATTCAGCGGTCTGGAGATGGACATCATGCGGACATGGATCGACCGTGTGATCGAGGAACTAACGCTAGCCTGGGCCGGAACCCAGAGCATTGTGTTCAATGTCTTCGCCCAGGGCGTCGAACCCGACCAGGTGCAGGTCGCCCCCTTGGATACACCCTGCCTCTGCGTGGGGTTAAAACTGAACATCAATGATGTCGAAAGCCGCCTGCATATCTGCTATCCCTTCAGCACCCTACAATCCGTATTCCAGCGTGGGGATTCCGAATCCGAAGCCTCGGAAGGGCGACGGACGGAGCTGCGGCAGATCGCCTTGCGTGCCGTGCAGGGCGTTCCGCTGCTAGCCGATGTGGAGCTTGGCCGCGCGAAGTTGACCGCCGGGGAACTGGAAAGCCTCTGCATCGGCGATGTCATCAAGCTGAACCGCCGCGCGGGTGATCCGCTGCCGTTCAACATCGGCGGACGCGAAGCCGGCATCGGCCGTATCGGCATCCGGCGCGGCCAGTTGGCGATGTCCGTGCTGGATCTCCCTCGCAAGGGAAAACCGGCACCCACCGCGGCGGCACCACGACCGGTGGCAAAACCCTAATCTAACGAAAGGATCAAAATGAGCAACGACGACGAAATGAGCGATGCCGAACGCCAGATGCTGGAGATGTTGGGAGGCGACGCCCCCGCGGACGACACACCCAAGCCTGCCGACGCACCGAAGCCCCGCGCTGCCAGACCCCCCGCCCCCGAACCCACCCCT
>DIZZ01000178.1:10959-11166 GCA_002428045.1 Verrucomicrobia bacterium UBA6015 | reverse complement strand
CGCCAACAGCAGGAGTTTTCCCATGGATTTGCTTGAAAAGGCGCAAGCCGTGATGGATTGCGAGATCGAGGGGCTTAGAAGCGTGAAGGCCCATCTGGCGCACGGTTTCGAGGAAACCGTCCAGGTGATGCTGCAAGCGCTGGCGCAGAAGAACAAGATCGTGGTCACCGGCATGGGCAAGAACCTGCATATCGCCGAGAAGATCTC
>DIZZ01000178.1:0-10875 GCA_002428045.1 Verrucomicrobia bacterium UBA6015 | reverse complement strand
AGCTATTCCGGCGAATCCGAGGAAGTGCTCCACCTGCTGCCCGCCGCCCGCCGCCTGAACGTCACCATTATCGGCGTGACCGGCAACCTTGAAAGCACGCTCGCCAAGCACAGTGACTTCACGGCCTGCGTCACCGTTCCAAGGGAAGCATGCCCGTTCAACATGGCACCGACAGCCAGCACCACCGGCACGCTGGCCTGGGGGGATGCATTGGCCATGGTGCTGCTGGAGTCCCGTGGATTCAAGCGCGACGATTATGCACGGCTGCACCCCGGTGGAGCCATCGGACGCTCGCTGCTGCTGCGTGTCGCCGATATCATGCGCCGCGATAGCCGCCTCGCCTGCGTCCCCGAGTCGTCCGACGTGGAAACGGTCCTGCTGGCCATGACGGCGGCGCGGGCCGGTTCCGCCGCGCTGGTTGACGCAAATGGCATCCTGAAAGGGGTTTTTACAGACGGTGACCTGCGGCGGAACGTCGGCCGTCACACCGATATCCTGAATCTGCCCGTGGCCCGCTTCATGAGCAAGAACCCGATCACGGTGCGCGAGGATGAGCTGGCGGTGAATGCCCTCAACATCTTCGAAAAACATAATATCGACGACCTGATTGTCGTGGATGCCGACAACCGGGTCATCGGCGCGGTGGACATCCAGGATCTGCCTAAGATGAAAGTCCTGTAAAGGCGTTTGGGCGAACCGCGACCACGATTTTCCTTTTTAGACTGTCAATCTGTGATTGACGCCAGCCCGCGGTCCGTCTATCTTCTACCCTGTAACGCGGGAGACTTATTATGGCCGACGATTCCAACAACGAGAATGGACTTCCTCCGAAACTGGACCTTCGCAAGAAAATAATCACGCCGTTGACCGCCCGTCCGGCATTCCCGGCATCCGTGCCGAATTCGGACGCTGCCGAGAGGCCTTCGGCGCCATCCATGCCAATCCCCTTGGCGAGCGGCACAACGGCAATGGCGTCTGACGCCTCGAAAGGAACTATGCGAATCACACTGCCAGACGCACCGCAATCGTCGGGAGAAACGGCGTCACCGACGTTGATGAAACCGGCGACAGGTATACTGGACAGAGCCTCGACCGCAGCCGTATTCGGCGAGGCTTCTGCAGCACCCGTCAGCGTGCCCGGCGCCTCGGGGCCGCGGCCCTTGATGCGTCCGGTAATGGCCCCGAAAACCATCAAGTTGAAAAAACCGGTACCGCTCGGCATCAAGCGTGACACGCCGGAACCCGCCGCGCCTTTCGGTACCAAGCGAGCCACGTCGAAAATCTCGCTGCCATCCGATCAGGACGGGCGATCGACGCCTGCCGGCACCCAACCGATCCGGATCGCGCAAACCTCGCCGATCGCGACCATAATCGCAGGGAACGTTGCCGAGACAGACGGGATCGTGGGTGCCACCACTGTGACGGCGTCCGCACCGCCCCCGCAACCCGCGCCCGACCCGAAACGCCAGACATCACGAATTTCCTTGGATTCCGCACTTGGCAGCGAGAGTGAAAGCGGCCCGAAGACTATCAAACTCAAGCGCCCGGGCAGCAGCACGGTCAGGGTCCAAGGTCTCGAACCCTCCGAGGCTGCCTCCGAGCCACGTACCAAGACCGCCGCGATTGATCTGACCGCCGAATCCGCTAGTGATGATACGCCGGATACCCAGAAGAAGACGATCAAGGTAAAGCGCCCGGTCGGTCGTCCGACCCTGAGGACATCGGCAGCGGGTGGAGCAGGCGCGACGACAGGCGGCGGGAGTGCTCCGACGATGTTCGCCCCGCCAGCAAAGAAGCTTGCCGCCGACAAAGCACACTGGACCTTTATCCTGGCGGGCTGTGCCGCCACGATCATCACCGGTGTGCTGATCTACGTGCAGTGCGCGCAGACGTTCGGCCCGAACCTCTCGCTCACGCCGCTATCCTACAGCGGCCCCGGTTCGACCACGGAACTGCCCTGGTTTGAACGTATTTACAGAGTCCCGGGGAAATAACAACAACTGGCCCTTACGGGGCTTGCTTAACGCGGAGACGACGAATGAGTGCTGAAAAGATCGTGCATATTGAAGGTAACAACTGGGCAACCGAAGTCATCCAATCCCCGATTCCGGTACTGGTCGATTTCTGGGCGGAGTGGTGCGGTCCCTGCCGGGCCATAGCGCCGATCCTGGATGAGATTTCCGGTACGCTTGCCGGGAAAGTGAAGATCGTCAAGGTCGATGTCGACAAGAACCCGCAGCTCGCTGGCAGTTTTGGCGTCCGTTCGATCCCGACCCTGCTGGTCATGAAGGGCGGAACCGTCCAGGAGCAGATGGTCGGAGCCCTGAGCAAGACCGCCCTGCTGGACAAGCTCAAGCCCTATATCGCCTAGCACCCGGCTAATCCATTACTCCGCTTTCGCGGGGTCGGACAACGTCAGCGAGATCAGCAGTCCGGCCAGTAGCAGCAGTGCGCCTGCGCCATACGTCCAGGTCGGAGCAGCCGCGCCGAAGCGGTCGCGCAGGAACGCGGCAAGCTGCGGCCCGGCGATGCCGGCCATCGACCAGCCTGTCAGGATCGTACCGTAGACAACCGGCATCATCCCACTACCGAAACTATCCGCGACATAGGAAGGCATCGTGCCGAAGCCGCCGCCGTAGCATAGCATCACGTAGCAGACCAAGCCCCCGAACAACCACGGGTTTACCGTCCAGACCAGTGCCATGAAGACCACAAGCTGCGTCGCGAAGATCAGGCGGAAGGCATTGGTCCTCCCGATCTTGTCGGAAACGCCGCCCCAGAAGAAACGGCCGATCCCGTTGAAAAGCGAGCTGACGCCGATCAGGGTGGCCCCCATCGCGGCCAGGGCCGCCGCATCCAGCGTACTGCCGCCGCGCTGCAGCAGATCCTGAAGCATCGGCGACTGCAGGCTGATGAACATGATCCCGGCCGAGGTGTTCAGGAACAGCAGCAGCCACATCCGCGCGAACCGTCCCGACAGCAGCGCGTGCCCCGCATGCGCGAAATCCGGGACGGCGGCCTGCGCAGGAACGACCGGCACCGATGGCAGGCACGGCGGATTGTGCAGAAAGGCAGCCGCCGGCAATCCGATCGCCAGAAGGATACCGCCCGTGCACCAGAACACATGCACCAGGTTGCCGCCGAAGCTTGTCATCAACAGCGGTGCAATCACCTTGGACATCAGCAGCGCACCCAGTCCGAAGCCCATGATCACCATGCCGGTGATGAAACCCTTCTTCTCCGGGAACCACCTCGCCGCCGTCGCCACGGGAGTCACATACCCCAACCCCAGACCGATCCCCCCGATCACGCCGAAACCGGCATACAGCAAGGGCAGGCAGCGCAGCGACAGGGCCCATCCGCCCAGCAGGTAACCGACCCCGTAGAGTAGCGCCCCCGCCAGCGCGAGCCGACGCGGACCCGCCTTCGCCATCAGCAGGCCGCCTCCCGCCGCCGCCAGACCCAGCGAGCAGATGGCAATGCTGAAGATCCACATAACCTGGACATTGGTCCAGCCATACCCGGTCACGATCAGCTTCTGGAAATAGCTCCAGGCGTATACCGTCCCCAGCACCACCTGCAGCAGCGTCCCCATCAGCGCGACCACCCAGCGTTTCATCCCACCATCCCCATGCAAGGCCATCCACAGTCCTTTCAGACGCCGTCGCGGATGGCGTTCGCCAGGAAGTCGCCCATCTGCACAGTGGTCTTGGCTTCCGGCTTGCGTTCCGCCGGCAGCAGTTCCGCCGTCAGGTACGATTCCGCCAGCGCCCTCGCCACGGCGCGTTCAATCGCATCGGCCGCCGCGTACTGCGCAAAGCTGAACCGCAGCATCAGCGCCGCCGACAGGATCTGGGCCACTGGGTTCGCGATACCCTTGCCGGCAATGTCCGGAGCCGAGCCGCCTGCCGGCTCGAACAGGCCGAAGCCGGTCTCGTTGATGCTGGCCGAGGCCAGGAAGCCCATCGAGCCGGTCAGCATCGCGATCTCGTCGGAGAGGATGTCACCGAAGAGGTTCGAGCAGAGCAGCACATCGAACTCGGAGGGCCGGCGCAGGAGCTGCATGGCCGCGTTGTCGACATAGATATGTTCCAGCGCGACATCAGGGAACTCGCGTTTGACCTCGATGACCACCTCGCGCCACAGCACGGACGTGGTCAGCACATTGGCCTTGTCGACCGAGGTCACCTTGCCGCGCCTCAGGCGCGCCGCCTCGAACGCCTTGCGGGCGATGCGGGCGATCTCGCGGCGGCTGTAGCGCATCGTGTCGAATGCCTCCTCCGCCTCGCCATCGCCCTGCCGCCCTTTCGGCTTGCCGAAGTAGATGCCGCCGGTCAGCTCGCGAACGCACAGGATATCGAACCCTCGCGACGAGATATCGGCACGCAGGGGCGAGAGATACTCCAGGCCGCTGTGCAGCTTCGCGGGGCGCAAGTTGCAGAAGAGCCCGAAATGGGAACGCAGAGGCAGCAGCGACGCCCGTTCCGGCTGCTCGGCGGGTGGCAGCTTCTCCCAGGCCGGACCGCCGACCGAGCCGAACAGGATGGCATCCGCCGCCTCGCAGCCGCGCAGGGTCGCCTCGGGCAAGGCCCGGCCCTGCCGGTCGATCGCCGCCCCGCCGACATCGTACTCATCATAACTGATCGACAGGCCGAACCGGGCCTCGACCGCCGCCAGAACCTTGCGGGCTTCCGCCATCACCTCGGGACCGATTCCATCCCCTGCCAGGACCGCAACCTTGTATGCCATATCGTCCTCCCTATTCCTCTATTTCAACGCCCAACATCCAACATTCAACGCCCAACATCCAAGTAAAGACTCCCGAACTTGGGCGTAGGATGTTGGGCGTTGGGTGTTGGATGTTCATTCGATTCTTCACCAGCCAGAAACGCACACACCCACAAACTCGCCAGAAACGTTATCACCCTGTTTTCGGCCGAGGCCCCTGGGGGCCTTGCCTGTGGCCAATCCGCATACTGCCCAATTTGCGACCAAGACGCAAGCGTAACCCACATCCGTTTCTGACATTATCTTGACTTGTCGGACGGTCTGCGCAACTCTTTGCGCGCTCAATCGGTGCATTCACGGAAAGGAGAGCAAACATGTCCAGGACACTCATCATCGGGGCCGGCGGTGTCGGCCAGGTCGTGGCCCAGAAATGCGCGGCCATGCCAGCGGTCTTCACGGAGATCATGCTGGCCAGCCGGACCTTGTCGAAGTGCGACGCGATCGCCGCCGATGTGAAGCGGCGCCAGGGCGTGGATATCGCCACCGCCAGCGTGGATGCCGACAACACGCCGGAACTGGTGCGCCTGATCAAGGACTTCAAGCCCGAACTGTTGATCCATGTTGCACTGCCCTACCAGGACCTGACAATCATGGACGCCTGCCTCGAAACAGGCGTGCATTATCTCGACACGGCCAACTATGAACCCAAGGACAAGGCCGCGTTCGAGTACTCGTGGCAATGGGCCTACCATGACCGCTACAAGGCGGCGGGTATAACCGCTATCCTGGGCTGCGGCTTCGATCCCGGCGTCTCCGGTATCTTCACCGCCTATGCCGCCAAGCACTATTTCGACGCGATCCACTATCTCGACATTGTCGACTGCAACGCGGGTGACCACGGCCACGCATTTGCCACTAATTTCAATCCCGAGATCAATATCCGCGAGATCACCCAGAAGGGCCGGTTCTGGGAGAACGGTGCCTGGCACGAGACCGAGCCACTTGCCATCCACAAGCCGATCGACTACCCGCAGGTCGGCCCGAAGGAATCCTACCTGCTCTACCACGAGGAACTCGAATCCCTTGTGAAGAATTTCCCGACCCTCAGGCGGGCGCGCTTCTGGATGACGTTTTCCCTGAACTACATCAAGCATCTGGAGGTGCTGCAGAACGTCGGCATGACCCGGATCGACCCGGTCCGCTACCAGGGCATGGACATCGTGCCGCTCCAGTTCCTCAAGGCCGTGCTGCCGGAACCCTCGTCGCTAGGCGTCAACTACCACGGACAGACCTCGATCGGCTGCCAGTTGAAGGGAATCAAGGACGGGCGCGACAAGACGCTGTTCATCTACAACAATTGCGACCATGCCGAGACCTACCGCGAGATCGGGGCACAGGCGGTCAGCTACACGACCGGCGTGCCCGCCATGATCGGGGCACAGATGCTGCTCAAGGGACTGTGGAAGAAGCCCGGCGTGTTCAACGTCGAAACCTTTGATCCCGACCCGTTCATGGCGGAACTCAACCGCCGCGGCCTGCCCTGGCATATCCTGGAAGACATCCCGCTGCCACATGAGTACAACGATTAGCCCTCAGGGCAACGTATAGAAGCCAGAGAAACCGGGGGTCGCATGGAGCCAAACAGCGAGAACAGCGTCGCGGACGCCACCCTGCTGATCCGCAGCGAGTGCTGGGAGGAACTGCGCCCGCTATTGAAGGATCTGCATCCGGCCGATATCGCCGAGCTTATCGAGAGCACGCCGGAGAGCCTGCGCGCGGGCGTCTTCGACCTGCTCGACGACGAGACGAAAGCCGATGTCCTCTCCGAATTGGACGATGCCGTCGAGGAGGAGCTGCTCGAGGCGCTAACACCCGAGAAGATCTCGGACATCGTCGAGGAAATGGCCCCCGACGATGCGGCAGACGTGCTTGGCGAGATGGATGCGGACCGCAGCGAGTCCATCCTCAACCTGATGGACCGCGAGGACTCCGAGGACGTGCGCGAGCTGCTGGCCTTCGACGAGGAAACCGCCGGCGGCATCATGACCACCGATTTCGTGGCGATGTCCAGCCACAAGACCGCCAGGGACGCGCTGGAATATATCGGTTCTCTGGAACTTGATGAGCCTCTGCATTCCACCTACGTGATTGACAACGACGGCAAGCTCCTCGGCTACGTGCAGATCTGGAAGATGCTCAAGGCCGGCAACCGCGACAGGACGCTGGACGAGCTGGCCGAGGCCGAGGCCATCTTCGCCCGCACGGACACCGACCAGGAAGAGGTTGCCCGCCTGATGTCGAAGTACGACATGAACTCGCTGCCCGTGCTGGATGCCGACGGGCGCCTGGTCGGACGGGTGACGATCGACGACGTCGTCGACGTCCTGCAGGAGGAGGCGTCAGAGGATATCTTCAAGCTGGCGGGTTCCTCGGACGAAGAGCTGGAATACTCGTCGCCCTTCCAGGCCAGCCGGGCACGGCTGCCGTGGCTGCTGATCACCCTGGGCACGGGCCTGGTCACCAGCATGATCCTCAAGGCCTTCATGCACAGCATCAGCACCATGGAAGTGCTCGCGCTGAGCTTCTTCGTGCCCATCGTCATGGCCATGGGCGGCAATACCGGCATCCAATCCTCGACCCTGATCATCCGCGGCCTGGCCATCGGCTCCTTCAGCGGCAGGAACCTGTACCGCGTTTTCCTGCGAGAAATCATGACTGGCATGCTGATGGGCGGCATCTGCGGGACTGCAATCGGGTTGTGGGCCGCGTTCATCATCGGCGACGGGACGGCCTACCCGCCTGCGGTGCTGGGCCTGGCGGTGGGACTGGCCCTGTTCAGCGCCATGATGTTCGCCGCCACCTTCGGCGCGTTCGCCCCCCTGCTGCTCAACCGCTGCAAGTTCGATCCCGCCGTCGCCTCCGGCCCCTTCGTCACCGCCTCCAACGACATCATCGCCCTGCTGATCTACTACGGCATCATCGTGCTGATGCTCCCCGCCGCCGGGTAAAGTCGAAATTTTTTACCAAAGTGGCGGGAGCATCTTGCTCCCGATGGGCGAGCTGGAAGCCCCCCCACCATTTCCCCCGGACGGACGGGCATGTCCGCCGTAGCTTCAGCGAAGGCGGATTCCATCCCGTCCGCAGCGTTGTAAGCCCGGAACCCCATCCGCAGCGTTGCTCCATGCCCCTCTGCCCCCTGCCGCACAAACCGCCTGACAAATATCTTGCGGCTTCCTCCCGAATGACCTACTTTCACGGCAAGAAAAAAGCGGCCTCCTCCCGTATAAGGGCTGGGAAAGCAAAAGACGGTGGCTTGGAGTATTTGCGAAAACAAGCCGCGAAATACAATTTTCAAGCTTTAGAATATGAAGAATATGAATACAGGCAGGAGCGGGTTCTGGCTTTCCGCATCTCCGTGGATCTTGATTCTGTGCGCTATGGCTGGCGTCCCAGGATTTGGCTGAGGTTCTCCACTTGGATTCCTGGTAGGAATCCTCATCATGTTCGGACCGCCTCTGGCGTTCATCTTGTGCATAGTGGCGTTGTTCAAGGGTGAGTCGAAGAAATACCCAATAGCTGGCCTCTTCATCAGCGGGCTCACGATATTACTGTGGGTGTTGCCTATGTTGTGCATGTAGGACTACGAGTCGCGGGCAACAAACCCACCCCGCCCTTCGGGCACCCCTCCGAGGAGGGGATCTCTGCACAACGCAAATGGTCCCCTCCATGGAGGGGTGCCCGAAGGGCGGGGTGGGTCACCGAGCAAAGGTTCCCGCTTTCATGATTCTTTTGTGTTTTATGTGCCTTTTTGTGGCCAGATATATCCCTGTCATAGCTGTATGTGGGTGGCCTACCGGTCGAACTGCAGGTCGTAGAGCCGCCGGTAGATCCCGCTGTGCGCCAGCAGGACGTCGTGGGTGCCGATCTCGGCGATGCGTCCCTTGTCGAGCACCACGATGCGGTTGCAGTTCATGATGGTCGAGAGCCGGTGCGCGATCGCAAAGACCGTGCGACCTTTCACCAGCGCGTCGATCGCCGCCTGCACCATGCGTTCGGATTCCGTATCGAGCGCACTGGTCGCCTCGTCGAGGATCAGGATCTCCGGATCATTCAGCACCGCCCGCGCGATGGCCAGGCGCTGGCGCTGGCCGCCGGAGAGCAGCATGCCGAGCTCGCCGACCTGGGTGTCGTAGCCCGCCGGCATTTCCATGATGAAGTCGTGGGCATGCGCCATGCGCGCGGCGGCCTCGATCTTCTCCATCGGTGCGTCCGGCAGGCCGTAGGCGATGTTGGCGGCCACGGTATCGCTGAAGAGGAACGTGTCCTGCGTGACGATGCCCGTCTTCAAGCGCAGCGAGCGCAGTGTCAGGTCGCGCAGGTCGTGGCCGTTGACCAGGATGCGCCCCTCGGTGACATCGAAAAAGCGCGGCAGCAGGTTGACCAGCGTCGTCTTGCCGGCTCCGGAACCGCCGACCAGCGCGATGCGCTCACCCGCCTTGACCTCCAGCGAGATATCGCAAAGCACAGGCTCCTCGGCGTAGCGGAAGCCGACACGCTCGAACGTGATCGTGCTGACCGGCTCGTCCAGCGTGCCGGCATCCGGCTTGTCGGTGACCATCAGCGGCGTGTCCAGGATCTCGAAGATGCGGTCAGCCGCCGCCGAGCTCTGCTCTATGCTGAGGTGGATCTTGCCCAGTTTCTTGACCGGTTCATAAAGCATGATCAGGGCCAGCAGCATGGTCACGAACTCATTCCATGGCATTCCCAGCCGCGAGGCGTAGGCCAGTGCCAGCACGAGGCCGAAACCGGAAAGCAGGATCATGATCGGTTCAATCAATGCCTTGGCGCTGACGATCCGCATGACCCGCCGGAAGAACCGCTTGCTGGCGGCATCAAAGCGGGCCTGCTCGCGCGACTCCATGCAGAAGGCCTTGACGATGCGCACGCCGCGGATGGATTCCTGCATGATGGAGACGATCTCCGCCATGCGCTCCTGCCCTTCGCGGGCCGCGTGGCGCACGCGTTTGCCGAAAACCAGGATCGGCACCAGGCAGAGCGGGAAGACCAGCAGCGCGGCCAGGGCAAGCCGCCAGTCGCGGGTGATGGCGTAGACCACCGCGCCGGCGAGCACGATCGGCTGGCGCGCCAGATCCGTAAGCACCGTGGCCACGGCCCGCTCCAGCAGGGCCGAATCGTTGACCGTGCGCGAGATCATCTCGCCGGTCTGGGTGGAATTGTAATACCCGACCGGCAGTTCCAGCAGGTGCGCGAATGCGCTCTGCCGCAGGTCCATCACCACCCGGTTGCCGACCCATTCAACCAGGTAGGTGTTCGCGTACTGGCCGATGCCGCGAAACAGCATCAGCAAAATCACCGCCCCGCCCAGCAGCAGGGAGCCTTGCAGCGTCAGTGCCTGCTCCGGATCGAAGAAGTCGCCGAGCATGCGTTCAAGCACCGGCAGGACGCCGACGGTTGATCCGGCAAACAGCACGCCGCAGATGCCGCCGGTGATCAGCCGTCCGAGATAGGGGCGCGTGTAGCGGATCAGCCGGCGGTACGTCTGCCGGGGCGTGGTATGGACGGGTGCTTCCGTCATGTGTATTTCACCACCTCATCGACGGTTGTATAGCCATCGAGCAGGCACTGGACGCCGTGCTGTCGCATGCTGATCATGCCGAGCTGGATGGCCTTGTCGCGGATGACGATGGTTGGCTGGCGTTCGTTGATGAGCCGGCGGATGGGTTCCGTGACGGAAAGGTACTCGTAAAGCCCGCGCCTTCCGTGGTAGCCCGTGTCGTTGCACGCCGAGCAGCCTGCGCCGTAGAAGAACGGGCGGTCGCCGATATCCTGGCGCGACATCCCCAGCATATCGAGCACATCCTGCTCGGGGGTATAGGGTGTCTTGCACTTGTCGCAGACCATGCGCACCAGCCGCTGGCCGAGCACCGCTTCCAGCGTCGAGGATATCAGGAACGGTTCGATGCCCATGTCGATCAGGCGCGTCACGGCACCGGCCGCGTCGTTGGTGTGCAGCGTGCTGAACACCAGATGGCCGGTAAGCGACGCCTGCACCGCGATCTGCGCGGTCTCGATATCGCGGATTTCACCGATCATCATGATGTCGGGGTCCTGGCGCAGGAAGGCGCG
>DIZZ01000193.1:5107-7187 GCA_002428045.1 Verrucomicrobia bacterium UBA6015 | reverse complement strand
TGGCGCTGCTGTCTTACTTAGCTACAAAGAACCCCAGCTGGTTACAACCAAAATGAATCAGCCCTAGCGATCCGGCACCCCCTCCGGAATATACTGGAAAATCTGGCGCAGGATAGTGTATGTTGCCTTCGTTGGCTTGGTGGACTCGCCTTGGGCGCGACGCACCGCGTTCGCTCTTTGCCTTTTCTTGTGTTGTTTCATGCTGCCTGTACAGGCAGAACATCACCAAGCCAACACTTTCCCGAAAATCTATGGGATGCTAGTGAATGGCCTTATGTATATCGATAAAATACTAACAATCCGTAAAAGGAGCTCGTAAAATCATGAAACGAACCGTATTCAGATCCGCATTGGCCCTCCTGGCATCCCTGACGGTGGCAGCCGCCACGTCAGAAACGGACTGGAAGAAAGTCTACGAAGCTCGCGATAAGGGTCTTCCAAAAACCGGCATCGAGGAGCTTAACCCCATCATTGCCGAAGCCCTTCAGAACAAGAGGTACGCCGAAGCGATCAAGGCCATCGGCATGAAAGTCGCCTTCGAAGGAAACATTGAAGGCAACAAGGCTGAAGAAAAAGTCACCAGGCTTCAGGACGAAATCGAGAAAGCGCCTGCCGAGATGAAGCCCGTAATGGAAGCAGTCCTGGCCAACTGGTACTGGCATTACTTCCAGCAGAACCGCTGGCGCTTCCAGCAGCGCACTCAGACCGCAGAGCCGCCCGCGGCTGATTTCACCACGTGGGACTTGCCGCGCATCCTCGCCGAAATAGACAAGCACTTCACCGCCGCATTGGCCGGAGATGAAATCCTTAAAGCCGCTCGGATCGAGGACTATAACGACCTTCTAGAAAAAGGCACCGTCCCGGACACCTACCGCCCCACCGTGTTCGACTTCCTTGCCCACGAGGCCCTGGCCTTCTACCAGGCTGGTGAACAGGGCGTCGCCAAGGCCGAGGATGCGTTCGAGATCGCGGCGGACAGCCCGGTCTTCGGAACCGCAGATGAATTCCTGAAATGGCAGCCCGAAACCACCGACGCCGCGTCCCCGAAACTCAAGGCGATAAAACTCTTCCAGAAACTCCTTACGTTCCACCGTGACGATGCCGACCAATCCGCCTTCATCGATGCCGACCTATGGCGCCTGACCTTCGGGAAGAACCAGGCGGTCGGTCCGGATCTCGACGACAACTACAAGGCTGCACTGAAACGATTCTCAGAGGGATGGGCTGATCATGAGATTTCAGCGCGTGCACTGCACGCCTGGGCCGGCGTCTTACAGTCGGAAAACGAACTCGTAGAAGCGCACAAACTGGCCAGGCGCGGCGCCGACGCGCACCCGGACAGCATCGGCGGCGCCATGTGCCACAACCTGATCAAGCAGATCGAGGCCAGGAATATCCAGATCACGTCTGAACGCGTCTGGAACGAGCCATGGCCGACGATCACGATCGAATACAAAAACCTGACCAATGTCTATTTCCGCGCTGTATCCTACGACTTCGGCAAATTCGTTGCCCGCCAGCGCTGGGGTTTCCGCTCCAGCCTGCACGGTCTGGATTGGAAAGAGCGGGACAAGTTCATCGCCGAACTGATAGATCGGAAACCGGACTCCGAATGGAACCATGCGCTTCCTTCCACGTCCGACTACCGTAATAGAACCGAGAAAGTTGCCGCGGCGAAGGATCTGAAACCCGGGTTCTACTTCATTCTTGTCGGCCATGACCCGTCGTTCGGAAAAGACGACAATAGGGTTTCAGTGGCACCCGTCTGGATCAGCGACCTGGCCCTGGTGGTCCGCCAGCACGACCAGGAAGCCGTGCTGGACGGATTCATCTTGAAGGCGCTCAGCGGCGAACCCGTCGCGGGCGCGGAGGTGCTTGCATGGACGGAGAACCGCGAAGGCAAGCTGGTAAAGGGGCCTTCCGCAAAGACCGACGCGAACGGCATGTTCCGCTTCGCCGGGGAAACCGGGAATTATCTCCTGCTCGCTGAAAGCGGCGGACATTCCGTGGCAAGCGTTAACCAGGCCTATATGCGTGACAGGGACAGTGATAGTCCTGACCACGCGACCGTTTTCTTCAC
>DIZZ01000193.1:4353-5063 GCA_002428045.1 Verrucomicrobia bacterium UBA6015 | reverse complement strand
CATTACCGCTATAACCGCAACGAAAACATCTACGGGACCATCGCCGGAGAGGACATAATCGTGGAGTTCCGCGATCCGAACGGCAAAGAGATCGCCCGCGCCGTCCACAAGAGTAACGACTACGGCGCATTCAACGGCGTGTTCACCGCCCCGCGCGACCGCGTGATGGGCCAAATGACCATCAGTCATCCGCACAAAGGCTCAACGAGTCTCAACGTCGAAGAATACAAGCGGCCGAAATTCCGGGTTGAACTGGCCCCCCCGAAAGAGGCAGGCAAGCTCGGTGCGGAAATCGCCGTGCCCGGCAAGGCAACCGCCTATACCGGGGCCGCCATCGGCGGCGCCAGGATCAAGTGGCGCGTCGAGCGCAACGTTCAGTTCCCATACTGGTGCTGGTGGGGCTGGTATTGCCTGCCGCCGAACCGCGGTGCAAGCCAGAACATCGCGCATGGCACTGCAACGAGCGGGCCTGACGGTTCATTCGACGTGAAATTCAGCGCGCTTCCCGACCTTTCCGTTCCTGAGAAAACGGAACCGACCTTCACGTTCACAGTTTACGCGGATGTTACCGACAGTACCGGGGAAACCCGCTCCGGCAGCCAGAGCGTCCGGCTTGGTTATACCGCCATGGCGGCAACAATCGGTGCCGACGCATGGCAGACGCCCGAAAAACCGGTCGAGTGGTCCGTCGGCACAACCTCGCTCGATGG
>DIZZ01000193.1:4035-4314 GCA_002428045.1 Verrucomicrobia bacterium UBA6015 | reverse complement strand
CAGGCCGGAACTGGCCGCCAACAATCCTTACGACTATTGGTGGTTCCGTAGAAACGCCGGGAAGGACATGGAACCGAAAGCCGATCCGGCCAACCCCGAATCGTGGGAACTGGCTGGCGTAGTTGCAGACGAAACGTTCAAGACCGACGAGAAAGGGCAGGCAAAAATCGCAACTCCCCTGAAGGCCGGCATCTACCGGGCAATGCTTGAAACCAAGGACAGGTTCGGGAAAAAAGTAACCGCGCGCCGGACAATCCATGTTGTGGATGTCAAGGGAAC
>DIZZ01000193.1:2807-3835 GCA_002428045.1 Verrucomicrobia bacterium UBA6015 | reverse complement strand
ATCACGTATATCCGCGAAAACCGGGCATACCTGGAAAACCGCGTCGTGGATGTGCCCTGGTCGAACAAGAAACTGTCAGTCAAATGGGAACACTTCACCTCGAAACTTGAACCGGGCAGGAAGGAAACCTGGACCGCCATCGTGTCGGGCCCCGATGCAAGGCAGGCGGTCGCCGAAATGGTCGCCACGTTGTACGACGCCTCGCTCGACCAGTTCAAACAGCACGCCTGGATGCAGGCGTTCAACATGTTCCGCCGCGAGTCTAATCGCGTCCAGCCGCAATTCGAGAACAGCGCAGCCGGATTTGAACATATTCTTGGAAACTGGAAAACCGACTACCGGTCCGCATCGCTGACCTACCGCCATTACCCGGACGACCTATCGGCCAATCTCTGGATGTGGGGATATTTCGGAGACAGAGTCCGAAGAGGGAAGGCCGACCAAAGCATTTTATGCAAGATGTCTGCGGCTGGTGGTGCAGAGGGAGAGGCTTTGGATCGACTGTCCAGCGCTCCGGCGTGTGCCGCACCGGAACCGATGGATTTGAGGGCAGATGCCCAAAAAAAAGAGAGATCCAGCGGGTGGGCCGCGGCATCCGGACCCTCCGAGCCGGAGGCGGCGCCCGATCTCGACAAGGTCGCTGCCCGGAAAAACCTGAACGAAACGGCATTTTTCTTCCCGCACCTTGTGAGTGGCGAGGACGGCACGGTCCGCATGGAATTCACTATGCCGGAAGCTCTGACGGAATGGACGTTCATGGGGTTTGCGCACGACAGGGACCTGCGCAGTGGATTCATCCAGGACAAGGCCGTTACCGCCAAGGACCTGATGGTTGAGCCGAACCCGCCGCGGTTTGTGCGCGAGGGCGACGCAATCGAATTCACCGTCAAGGTAAGCAACCAGTCCGTCTCGAACCAGTCTGGAACGGTCCGGCTGACCTTCGCCGATGCGAAGACGCTGAAGGACGTTTCACAATATATCGGACTCAAGGCCACCGACCAGGTGTTCGATATCCGCTCCAAGGAATC
>DIZZ01000193.1:0-2715 GCA_002428045.1 Verrucomicrobia bacterium UBA6015 | reverse complement strand
TCGAGGCGGATCGAGGTAATCGAGTCGCTTCCCCTGCCGATCCGCGGGGCGCAGACAAGGAACTTCGAGTTCACCAAGCTCCTTGAGTCCGGCAAATCGAAGACGCTCCGGCACGAGAACCTGACCGTGCAGATGGTCAGCCGGCCAGCCTGGTATGCCGTGATGGCCCTGCCTTACCTCATGGAATATCCGCATGAATGCAGCGAGCAGGTATTCAACCGGCTCTATGCCAACCTGCTGGCGCAGCACATCGCGAATTCCGATCCGGGAATCCGGAATGTCTTTGATCAATGGAAGAACACACCTGCGCTGGACAGCCCGATGGAGAAGAACCAGGACCTGAAATCCGTGATGATCGAGGAAACGCCGTGGCTGAGGCAGGCGCAGGATGAGAGCCAGGCGCGGTGCAACGTGGGCGTCCTGTTCGACGCAAACAGGATAACGGATGAGACGAGCCGCGCATTCAGTAAGCTCGAGCAGATGCAACTGGGCAACGGGCTCTGGCCGTGGTTCCCCGGCTTCCGCGGCGATGAATACATCACGCTTTACATAACCACCGGGTTCGGACGGCTTCGTCATCTCGGCGCGAAGGATGTGGATATGTCGGCGGCAATCAAAGCGCTGGGCGCACTGGACACGTGGATGGACGACAGGTACCGCTATATCCTTAAACACGGCGACAAGGATATGAACCACCTGGACGCCACGATCGCGTTCTATCTGTACGGCCGCAGTTTCTTCCTGGAGGACAAAGCTGTTGCCAAGGAGCACCAGGAGGCGCTCAAGTACTGGCTGGGCCAGGCCAGTAACTACTGGCTGGACCTCGGCTGGCGCCAGTCGCAGGGGCACCTGGCCATCGGCTTGAAGCGGTTCGGCGACGGGAAAACCCCGCTGGACATCATGAAGTCCATCAAGGAACGCAGCGTCAGCAACGAGGAGCTGGGTTTATTCTGGCGCGACCAGGAGCTGAGCTGGTGGTGGTACCGCGCCCCGATCGAAACCCAGGCGCTGATGATCGAAGCGTTTGATGAAGTCATGGGCGACACCCAGGCGATGGAAGACGCCAAGGTCTGGCTGCTCAAGCAGAAGCAAACGCAGGACTGGAAGACCACCAGGGCCACGGCCGACGCGATATACGGACTCCTCCTGCGTGGCACAAACCTGCTCGCCGGTGATGCGCTGGTCGAGGTGCGGCTGGGCGGCGAGGCCATCAACCCCGAAAAGGTCGAGGCCGGCACCGGGTTTTACGAACAGAAATTCGTGCGCGGCGAGATCAAGCCGGAAATGGGAATGATAACGGTCATCAAGACCGATGGAGGCGTAAGTTGGGGCAGCGTCCACTGGCAGTACCTCGAAGACATGGCAAAGGTAACGACCCACGAAGGGACGCCGCTCAAGCTGAAGAAGGCGCTTTACCGGAAGGACACCACGAAGAAGGGGCAGGTGCTCGAGCCCGTAAAGGGCCAGCTCGCCGTGGGCGACGAGCTGGTTTGCCGTATCGAGCTGCGCGTTGACCGGGACATGGAATACGTCCACCTGAAGGACCAGCGCGGCAGCGGCACGGAACCTGTGAATGTGCTTAGTCAGTGCAAATACCAGGACGGGCTGAGTTACTACGAGAGCACGCGCGATACCGCAACGCACTTCTTTATCCACTACTTGCCCAAGGGGGTTTACGTCTTCGAATACAGCGTGAGAGTGCAACTGAAGGGCAGTTACCAGAGTGGCATTGCAAGCATACAGTGCATGTACGCTCCGGAATTCAACAGCCATAGTGAAAGCTTTGCGATTGAGGTGAGATAGCCTGCTGCTTGTCCGTCGGCGGGGTGGGTCACCTAGCAAAGGTTCATCGGGGCAATCGATTTTCCAGTCCGCAGTTTCAGGATCGACACCCCCCCTTGACTTTGCCATAGTTCGCACCCGTCCCGAGTGGTAATACGCCTTGCGGGAAGCAAGATTGAAAACTATGCGATTCGAAGACTCCCGCGAAAATGAAACTGAACACGATAGTCCTTTGGCGGAAGCCCCAGGGCGTGCACTGGGGCTTTGCCTCGGTGCCTCGACCATATCCGCTGTAGTCGTCGAAGCCGCGTCCGCTGGCGGCAGGCCGCGGATCACCCATTCCTACCGTTTTCCCCACGACGGCGATCCGCGTGAGACCCTGCGCTTGATGTTCGATGACTTGGACATGGCCTCCTTCAAACGCATCGTCGCCACGGGGCGCAGCCTGCGCAAGGCGACCCGTTTTACCTCGATACCGGAACCCGAAGCCGTCGAATTGGCCTACGGCTATATCGATAAGCCGTCCGGCAGCACATCCGCCGTGGTCTCGGCGGGGGGCGAGACGTTCATGGCCTATGTCCTGGACCGCCGCGGCCAGATCGCCAATGTGCTTACCGGCAACAAATGCGCGTCCGGTACCGGCGAGTTCTTCCTGCAGCAACTGCGCCGCATGGATGTCTCGCTCGACGAGGCCGCGCTCTGGGCCGGTGTCGAGACGCCATACAACGTTTCCGGCCGCTGCTCGGTTTTCTGCAAATCCGACTGTACCCACGCCACCAACAAGGGCGTGCCGAAACAGCGGGTCACGGCCGGCCTCTGCCGCATGATGGCCGGCAAGATCGTCGAACTGCTCAAGGGCGTCGATGCCGACAATGTGATGGTGGTCGGCGGTGCGTCGCAGAACCGTATGATGATCGACTACCTGCGCGAGGC
>DIZZ01000292.1 GCA_002428045.1 Verrucomicrobia bacterium UBA6015 | reverse complement strand
ACATCACCAAGCCAACACTTTTCCGTAAACCTATGGGATGCTAGTGATGTAAAGTGTATTTCTGAACGACTACTTAGGGTCAAATTGCCAGGAACACTGCCGTTCAATTTACAGATTGTTTTCGACAGCAGTGCCAAGATTCACGGCTGTGCGGTTTGCCGTCCGCGAAAACTTCGCAACCGGTGTTGACGAGGCCCCTTACGCCATGTGGTTTGTTGTAAAGCGCTCAACAAGTCCAACCGGAACCTTGATGGTCCTCTCCTTTTTCCGCTCTACGGGGGGTAGGGTGAGCTGTTCAAGCCAGAGGAGGGCCGCCTGCCTTCCGATTTCGTATGTATCCTGCCGAATCGTTGTCAGGGCAGGGTAGCAAAGCGCCGCCGCTTCCATATCATCGAATCCTACTACCGCGATTTCGTTGGGAATGGCGATCCCCCGCTCATGCATTCTGTGAATCCCTTGAAGCGCCCCATAATCATTTGTGTAGAAGATGCCGTCCGGTCGCGGGGAGAGCCTGAGAAGCGCTTCCGTAGCCGACACGCTGTTTACCTCTTCCAAAGTCATGAGGCGTATGCATCCGGGGGCTGGGCTCAGGTCGGCTTCCTGCAGCGCATCCAGAAAACCGTCCCGTCGCTCACGGGTTGACGAGAATTGTTCCTGGTAGACGATCGCCATCCGACGACAGCCAGACCGGATCAATGCCCTCGCCGCGAGCCGTCCACCGTCGTAGTTGTCTGACGCCACATTCCATGTCGGGAATTGATCGAAGCGGCGGTCGACGAGGACAACAGGTGCACCGTTTGAGATCAGCTTCTTGATTTCCGCATTAGATGCCGGGGCCATGCCCGGAAAAATAATCAAGCCCGACCTTTTCAAGCCGGCGATCCGCTTCAATGCAGCCAGTTCCGGATTTTTCAAAGAGCCTGTGTTGATGGACTCCACGGATATACCCTTCTGGGTCTGCATAACGTCCTGGATCGCATGAAGCGATCGATGAAAGAGGGAGTTGGATTCATGTTCGAATGGAAAAACGGCAAACACCGTGTTGTGTTGCTCGCCGGGGCTGCAGATGATCGTTCCGCCTCTTCTTGCGCTACGTACAAATCCATCCGATTCGAGTTCCTTATAAGCAAGCCGAATCGTGTGATAGTGCACATCATGTTTTGCGGCCATGTCGCGCAAAGTCGGTAGCTTGTGTCCCGGTACGAGATCCCCACGGATGATCTGTCGCATTATCTCTTTAGCCAGATTCTTGTAAATGGGTGTCTTTTCGCACATGCTCGTCCTTCTTTTAGCTAGACCTAGCTCGAACGCCTTTCGACGGTTGTCCATACTACATAAATATATGGGAAGATCAAAGAAGTAAAAAATACGAATTCGTAAAAATATAGCTTGTCATGTGAGCGGGCTGATTATTATAGTTATATAACATATTATTTTAAGAGGGTATTTGCTGAGGACACAAAAGCGTTTATTTATGGGTGCAAACCGGGACGGTTATATAGAGGCCTCCAGCCTTCTCGTCATGAGTGTGTCCGTCGGTGCGTTGATTCCACCCATCATTGGCTTTATGACCACCCGTTTTGGAACTGTGGGTGCAATCACTGTATTGGCGGCCTATCTGGTAGCGTCGATCCCGATGTTGCTCGTTTTTCTCGTGGCTCTTAAACCGTTCATTAATGGGATGACAGAAGGCGCTGTGAAGGGATAAATGATATGAACACAAACCGACAGAACCATTACACCGACAGCATCTACTCCGATTCGGTGCTCGAGCTCATCCGTAGCTGCGAGAACAGGCTCAAACAAGGCATCTACACCACGGTTGGTGAGCTTGCGATCACCGCCTGGCTGAGCAAGGAGCCGGTACCATTCGCCGCGAGGTGCACTGGCGAGAATAAGTCCTTCAAAGTGGGCGACGTCTGGGGAGAGCTTTGGGATTGCGGCTGGTTCTTTATCGAGGGTAAGGTTCCTGCTGCGGCACAGGGCCGGGGCCTTGTCATGCGTCTCGACGTCAGCGGCGAAGCCTGCGTATTCGATAACGAGGGCCGTCCGATCCGCGGTCTGACCAACGTGCATTCGCGGAATGTCGAAACCCTGGGCCGCTTTGGCAAGACCATCTATCACCTTTCCGACCCTGCACAGGCGGGGGAACCCGTGGGGATCTGGGTCGAAACAGGCTGCAATGACCTGTTCGGTCATTTCAGCAGCAATGGCAAAATCCTCATGGCCGAGCTGGCCGTGGTGAATCCGCGCGTTCGCTCTCTTTTCTATGATTTCGCCGTGTTGCACGAATTGCTCCGGAGCGTCAGCAAAGACGAACAGCGGTATCATGCATTGCTCGGCGCGCTCTCCGATGTTGCCTACAACTTGACCGATCTCACGGACTCACAGGTGGATCGGGCATTGGCCAGATTGCGGCCGGAACTGGAAAAGACCGGCAGCGAATGCACCTTCGGATTCTCGGCGGTAGGACATGCGCATATCGATCTCGCCTGGTTGTGGCCTATACGCGAGACCATTCGAAAGGGCTGCCGCACCTTCGCCACCGTGGACTATCTAATGAACCGCTATCCCGAATACAAGTTCACCTGCAGCCAGCCCCAGCTCTATGAATGGATGAAGGAGTACTATCCCGATCTTTACGGGCGCATCAAGAAACGCGTGGCCGAAGGGCGCTGGGAGTGCCAGGGCGCCATGTGGGTCGAGTCCGATCTGCACGCGCCAAGTGGAGAGTCCCTGGTGCGCCAGTTCCTGTATGGTAAACGGTTCTTCCGCGAGGAGTTCGGCAAGGACATGGAGATCTGCTTCCTGCCTGACGCCTTTGGCTTCACCGCTGCGCTGCCGCAGATCATGCGAAAATCGGGGGTGAAATTCTTTTTCACACAGAAGCTGAACTGGGCCAAGGTCTTCTCGTACCCTTTCGACACGTTCAATTGGCGAGGGATCGACGGCAGCGAGGTCCTGAGTCACTGCCCGCCATTCTGGCACTATTCATCATCCGCCACCCCCAAGGCGTTCAAGACGCTGGAAGAACGGTTCACCGAGAAAAGGCACGAGACCGAGTGTGTGGTTCTCTTTGGCTGCGGCGATGGCGGCGGCGGAGCTGGCATGGAACACCTGGAGGCGCTCCGTCGCGAGAAGAACCTCGCGGGTATCCCGCCTGTCCGCCAGGAATTCGTGGTCGATTTCTTCCACCGCCAGGAGCAGCAGAAGGAGAATTTTCACACCTGGACCGGACCGCTCGACCTGGACAAGCATACAGGATGCCTGACCTCACAGGCACGCACCAAACGCAACAATCGGAAGATCGAGATTGCGCTGTCGCGTCTGGAGTTTCTCACGGTGCTTGCCGGATTGGCGTCGGATTACGAAACGCCAAGGAAGGCGTTGCTGCGCATCTGGAAACGCGTGCTCCTGAACCAGTTCCACGACATCCTGCCTGGCAGTTCTATCAGCCGGGTCTATACGGAGGCCGATACGGCGTATGCCGATGCGTTTCGCGAGGTCGAGTCGCTCACCGATGCCGCCCTCGTCGCTCTGGTCAAGGGGATTGGCACCAACGGCATGA
>DIZZ01000188.1 GCA_002428045.1 Verrucomicrobia bacterium UBA6015 | reverse complement strand
TGTCGAATAGCAGGTCTGCCAGGTCGCTGGCTCGGTAGGACTGCCCCGTGCCACCAGCCCGCTGGACTTCAAGGGCCAGGTCCCGGAGCCAATTCAAGGCTGGCGTCGTCATTCGGATCTGGGTTTCTCGATGTCCGTCCAGTAGCGGTGCCGCCCCGAAAATGTTCTGGATGATCCAGTCCAGCCGTTGTGCCCATGCCCGGAAATCATGTCGGTATTCCTTGGTCCTTGGCTTGCCAGCCTGATGCCAGGCACGGACAACGGCATGGACGGCGCTTAAATACATCGGTTGGTTTGCTCGGATATGGTCTAGAACGTCACCCTCCGGAAAACTGGCGAACTGGTACTCGGCGGGTTGCTTGCGCAGTCGGACGCAGGCGCAACGGTTGGCAAAGTCTGTAGTCATTTCGGCCTTGTTCGAGGTGGCAAGCAGTACGATGCGACGCGGGTCGATCTCGGTGTTGGGGCAATAGGCGCAGCGCGCCGAATAGCTGTCTTCGGTCATGAATGATTCTATCGCTGGGCTATCTATCTTCCCTCGTACGTTGTCGAGTGCTATGAAGTTCTTTCCGCGCATCAGTGCTGCATTGAATGTTTCTTCAAGTGATCCAACCCCGCCGCTCTTCTGGGTCACTGACTTGACGCGCTGGCCATAGATGGCCGCCGTCAGCTTGGCCCGGAATCCTTTGCCGGTCTGGCTAGAATCGGCTTCGCCGAGGTCTACTGGTGCCCGCCCGCCAAGGAGATTCCCGAATACCAGAGCTGGCGTGAGCAAGGCGGCTACCGCCCTTGATTGATCCGCCGCACTTGCAAACTTGAAATCGGCGATCACTCGCATGATCAGTGCCTTGGCCTGCTCGATGTCAATGTCCGTCGTTGGCACACCGCCCGCGTAGACCTGACTCTCCGGATCGTGCCCTGTGATTTCCACAAGCTCGCCGTTCCGTTCGACCAATACCGGGACCGGACTTACGATTTTCACGGCGGGNNGGAAGTTCGACCGTGAAAGCTTGCGAGCTTGATATCAGCTTGGCTTCGGCCTCTCGACAGCAGTCCGGCGCAACCTTTCCTCCCTTGCCTGCCCGTCCTAAGGTCGCGACGGTTTCAAAATCAGAGGCCAGTGATGCCGGGCGACGTGCTTCCAGCGACGGCCCGTCATCAGGATCGACCTGAAGCACGGATACCACGCCACCGCGCATAAAGAACCGCTTCGTTCCGGCGATCGCTTTCCCGAGTTCAGACGCCGTTTGATTGATAGTCCGGTCGCCTCCAGGGAGTAGCACAATGGGTAGATTCGTTGTCCCGACGGACGCGGGTTTCTCGACTTCTGGCGTCGCATCAACCAGCGCTTNNCGAAGCGCTTCGGGATCCGCTCCTTCTCGCGCTGCTACCCAGTCGTAAAGGTCACCACCTTCCCCGAGTCCGGGCAAGATTACAACCTTGACGGTAGCGGCCCCCGCTTCAAAGGCAAGGTGGACGACATCGTCGGCATAGTTCATACCTGGTTCGTCGGCATCAGGTAGCACTACGATATGCCTATCCTTGCACGGCGACCATTCGGATTTCTTTGCTCCACCCGCGCCCCCCGAGCNNCGCGGGCAGTCCGATGCCCCAGCCTGCCCCCGTTGCCTTTTCGCCCTCGCAGACATAGAGGACCGGCTCGTTGACTTCTTCTATCCCGTACAGCGGCCAGAGAGCTGTTGGCGCTTTCGCGTACCACATTCCGCCCTCGCAATGAAATTGCCGGAAGGTTTTTCCGTCACTACTTTCGAACCTGGCCACTGCGGCATAATCCATACCTTCCTTGGGGTAGTGATAAACGGCTGCCACCCTATGTCCCGGCGGTTGCAATGCGTTTACTGCCGAAGCGAGCTCACGCCAGTTCTGCCCATTTGGCTTTGCTGCAATGGGGGCATCCGCCCTTGGCGCTACGCCTCTCGTCCGCTGGACAGATGAGACTGTGTCAGGCATTAAATCTCGCATTTTTAGCCCCATCTTGGCGACGACGTCTTCAGTCGGGCATCCACCGAAACACTTGACAAGCACCCGCCCGTCATCCCCCTCCGTGATCGACAAACTAGGCGTCCTATCCGAATGCCCAGGGCACCTCGCCGAGTATCGGTCCCCTCGTTTATGCACGCCTTCTAGGCGAGCAACAAATTCGTTGATATTCATTATGGCACCCAAACGATATCGAAGGTTGCGAGTTTTGCTGTATCAAGATCTCTGAATTCCGTGCTAAGCTGAATGCCGTCAATTATTGCGGTCCAGCAGCCTTCTTTTGTGGGTTCATACCAGAATTTATGCCCGTTCGTGCATAAATAGGGCATTCCCCAACCGTTGCGTTCCCAATTCCGTTTAAGCCACCTTGCACGCCGTCGGCTTCGATTTATCGCTTTTCGATGTCGGGATCTTTGCTCCGCTGCGTCTCGTGCCATCTTTTCGGCACAGTCGCGTCCAACTCGGATTGCACCTGTGCTCTCGTGCCACATATAATGGCCGTATCGTACGTGATGTACCTTGCACATCTCGCACAGTATAGGGCTGGCATTGGGATCATTCTCCTTGCCGTCTAGTACGACGATGCATTCCCACTCCTTTTTCGTACACTCTTCCGATCTCCTTAGTTCGCCTGCCTTAGCTTGTTTATCATCCGACATAGCTACCCCCTTCTGCGATTTTCTGGTCGCATTTACCCTTGCCGGTAATCAGCGCCATCAGGTCCGATTCGCGGATTCCCAGGGCTCGCTCCCGACCGGGAAGCCGGACGCGGGGAAGTGCTCCGGTCCGGCAGAGGTTGTCGATCGTTCGCGTTGTGCAGCCATAGGTCAGTGCTGCTTCTTTGCGTCGGACGATCCGTTCCGGCTTCGCTACCGTTGAAGCGGCCGCATGCTTGTTCTCAAGCTTCGCCAAGAGAGCCCGGCGGAACTTTGGTGATTGCGCCATAACAAGTGTCATGACGGCGTTCTCGTTGTCATCCTGCATGTCTACTCCTTTTCATTCTTGAAGGTGTCGTTACCTTCTTATGTCAAGGAGCTCGCGTTTTCAGGTTGCAGGCTTGCGGTCGTTGCATTCACCTTTATTTGCAGGGGTGTTCACCGGTGTTCACCGTGTTCACTCTTCATCGTCAAAATCGGATTCGGGCGCATGATCACGAGCCTCGTCGAACCGATATTTCTTGCCACCCATGCCGCTTCGACGGTCAACTCGCGGGAATTTTGTTATCCTAAAAAACGAATCAATCCGTTTTTTAAGCGTTGCCTTGGTCACGCCGCTTTGCCTTACCATTTCGGCCCAAGTGACACCTTTCATGTGCAACGTTCCAGCGAATAACTCTTCATATTTTAGAGACGGAAACGATGACGTGAATTTGTTTGCCAGCTCGCGAAAGTCTCCAGCGACAATCCGCTCAAGTTCTAACAGCCTGATGTCCGTCGCTAGCCTGTCTGCTGGACTCTCGATTGAAGCAGGAGTCGGTAGTTCCTGGCGTGCCCACTCGTGGGCCTCGAACGCCTGGCGGTCTTCTGTGGATGTTGTTTCCACACTGCACAACAGTAGCCTTATCCTCCTGCCGTCATGCGTGACCATCGCACCGCCCTTGTGCTTGCCGATCTCAGTTGATGCCGTTTCCAGTCTTGCCGGAACGAATGGTTCCGGATCATCCGTTATAAAGTGGACGTAAAGTGTCAGTTCCACGCCCTGTAGCTGCAATACGTGCTCCCGGTTCACCTCATCCCACGGGATATCAACCGCGTTTTCGGGGCCTTCGTATAGTTCAGGGAAATAATCTTCTAGAGAGAGAGTCTCAAGGTTATATGCTTTCCAGCAGTTCGGCTCATCCATGACCCAGAACGCGTCGCCGTTCCACGATATCTGCTGCTTGTTTGGAATCAAAACGGTATCTTTCATCTCTGGTCCCTCTGTCCTTCCCGGCGGT
>DIZZ01000123.1 GCA_002428045.1 Verrucomicrobia bacterium UBA6015 | reverse complement strand
CCGCCCTGTTTTCAGAGATGAAGCAAGGCATTCTGGACGGAACGCTGAAGCAGGATCCGCTTGGGCAGATGATCCATTTGCTGCTGTTGATCATTGATCGTGAAATGAACCTCAATAAATAGGAGGGCGGTTCGAAACCATGACTGGGCATCAATACATTCAACGGTCTAACGGTGCGGTGATGGACGAACGGTTGATAGGAGATTGCTGGATTGCAACCCTTTACGGATCGCTTCGTGAACACGCGCCGTATTTGTTTCGGGTTTGCACGCAGGCACGCATGTCGGCTCTGGCGGCCGTGATGGTGTTCGATCTGCCGGGAAAGATCCGCGGCGCATCGGTCATTCGAAAAATGGCGATGGAGATGGGCGTCTCGTTTGAGGAATGCCTTGAGACGCCCGCATCTTTTGTCAGTGCCCGCCAGTTGTTCGAGCGCCGCATCGACTATGCCTCGTTCCGCCCCATGCCGGTGCGCGAGGACGTCGTGGTATCTCCCGCCGATGCCCGTGTGCTGGTGGGGAGCCTGCGGGAAACCGACTTGCTGTTCATCAAAGAGAAGTTCTTTACGACGGCTGAGCTTTTCGGAACCCAGGCGGCGCGTTGGATGCCGGTATTTGGCGACGGGGATTTTTCGATCTTCCGGTTGACACCCGACAAGTACCACTACAATCACACTCCTGTTTCCGGTGTGGTGGTGGATGTTTTTGAGGTTGATGGGTGTTATCACTCCTGCAATCCGGGGGCCGTCATGGCGTTCGGTGCACCGTACTCGAAGAATAAACGCGTGGTCACGATCATGGATACCGATGTACCGGGCGGCACCGGAGTTGGCAAGGTTGCCATGATCGAGGTCGTGGCCCTGATGATTGGCCGGATCGAGCAGTGCTACAGTGCGGGTGAACGCTATAGCGATCCAATACCGGTTGCCCCAGGACTCATCCTGAAGCGAGGGCAGCCCAAGAGCCTATATCGTCCGGGGAGCTCCACAGACATCCTGCTCTTCGAGCGAGGCAGGATCCGCTTCTCGGCTGATCTTGAGCAGAATCGGCGGCGCACCGATGTGCAGAGCCGTTTTTCCATCGGGCTGGGGCAATCGGCCGTTGAAACCGAATTGCGTGTAAGGGAGGAGATCGCATGCCGCTCTTAACGGCGCTGCAACCTTTCGTATCCGGAGCCTCTTGCTCCGGCGCAGCATAAAGTCAACGCATTCCAACACAGCACGCACCAGAACCTCACGGCACTCTACGCGATAAACACGGTAAAGGGGACCCGATCGGCGGGTGCGACACCTTTAGCGGTTCACAACGGGGCTTGGATCAAAGCATGTTATCTAAACCCGTTTTGAAAGGCCGAGGACGCGTCGACGCTGGTGGACATCGGTTATATGTGCGTGATACAGATTCGGTGGCGTACTTTTCATCGCTTGTGGCGCGGCAATACGAAACCGGGTGTGCTTTTGTGTGAGCCTTCCCGAGTACGGCCTTCGTTCACTTTGTTACCTTCTGACTAGTTCGTCAGGCTATGGATGGGGGCAGGCACGTGTCCTCCACGATTGACAAAATCGGCACCGCCTAGCGGACAGGTCACCTGCGTGATGGTTCCCGATCCAAAGAGTCCGCCGAAATCGACGCGGTCCCCCAGTTTCTTGCCGGGCACGGGAATCAGGCGTACCGCCGTCGTCTTGCGGTTGGTGATGCCGATGGCGGCTTCATCCATGATCATCCCGCAAATCGTCGCGGCGGGGGTGTCGCCCGGCAGCAGGATCATATCCAACCCTACCGAGCAGACGGCGGTCATCGCTTCCAGCTTCTCCAAGGTGAGCGTGCCATGCTCGACGGCATAGGCCAGGGCGTGGTCCTCCATGACCGGGATGAAGGCACCGGACAGGCCACCAACGGCGCTGGAGGCAAAGGCTCCACCCTTTTTGACGGCATCGTTCAGCAGGGCCACGGCGGCGGTGGTGCCGGGTGCCCCGAGGTTGCGGATGCCCATGGACTGGTAGATCTCGCCGATACTGTCGCCGACGCGCGGGGTGGGGGCGAGGGAAAGGTCCACGACGCCGAAGGGTACGGAAAGCCGCTCTGCCACTTCGCGCCCGATCAGCTCGCCGGTGCGGGTAACCCGGAAGGCGGTGTGTTTGACCTCTTCCGCGATCTCATCCAGCGTAGCCCCCGGATTGACTTCAAGGAGCCGGTCCACCGCCCGTTTCACGACACCGGGGCCGCTGACGCCGACGTTGATCACCGTTTCCGGTTCGCCAGCACCGAGGTAGGCACCCGCCATGAACGGGTTATCCTCGGGAATGTTGGCGAAGACCACCAGCTTCGCCGCCCCGAAGCCCTGGGTATCGGCCGTGGCATGGGCAATCTGCAGGATGGTCTTGCCGACGAGCAAGATGGCGTCGACATTCATGCCGGCCTTGGTGGTTCCGATGTTGATAGAGGCGCAGACGCGCTTGGTATCGCGCAGCACGATGGGTAGCGCCTCAATCATCGTCCGCTCGGCGGGCGTCATGCCCTTATGAACCAGGGCGGTGAACCCGCCCAGTAAATCGACTTTCACATCGGCGGCGGCGCGGTCAAGTGCCATGGCCAGGGCCAGCGCATCGTTGGCATCGTGCCCGCCAAGCAACTGGCTGGCGGGCGAGATGGCCAGGCGCTTGTTGACCACGGGAATGCCGTAGCGGGTGGTCATCTCGTCGCAGACGCGCACCAGGTTCGCAGCCTTGCGGCAGATCTTGGCGTAGACTGCCTCGCAGACCGCGTCCATATCCGGCCCGGCACAGTCGATGATGTTGATGCCCATGGTGACGGTACGCACGTCCAGATTCTCCTCCTGGAGCATACGGACCGTGCTGAGGATTTCCTTGGTTCTGATCATGATTATTCCTATTCTCGACTCAGCGTCCTTGACGGGTCACTAGCGGTTTGATGGGGGCGATCTCGCTGATTGCCCTGAAAATGTTCTCGTGCTGGATGCCTGCCCGCAGGGACAGGCTATCGGCCAGGTGGCGGAACTCGATCTGTAATTGCTTGATGTCCAGATTGCGCGGTACCGTGATCTGCCCGACATGGGTTACCCGGCTGCCTTCGAAATCGACATCCCAGTCCTCGATGTTGATCCCGCGTTCGGCTAGGAAGGTGGTTATCGGACTAAGGATGCGGGTATGATCCTCTCCGGTCAGGGTGATGACATACTGCTCGCCATCGAGCACTTCCTTTGCCTTGCGGGCATCGTACGGGACGATGGTCATCTGCGCCTCTTCCTCGTTGAACGCCTGTAGCATATTCCGGCGTATGGCCTCGGATGGGGAGGAGTTGGCAAAGGTAGCGGTGAGCATCACGGTAAAATACCCCGCCACCACGCTTTGACGGATGCCATCGATGTTGGCTCCCATGCCGGATACGGCGGTGGTGATGTCGCGCAGGATACCGGGGCGGTCGGCGATCAGGACGGAAATAACGTAGCGGGTCGATTTATCTGGCATAATTCGCGGTTCCTTAGGATTCACTTAGACGTTTAACCTCTTCGGCATTGAATAGAGCGTGGGCTTCGCGCACGGCGTCGATGAGACGATCGGCCAGCGGGTGATGATGAAGGCATTGGCGCAATGCAGGCCAGTCCGTTTCGGGGCCAGCCTTGGCCCCGGGGAACCAGTGGCCGCCATTGCCAAGCAGATTATAGCGCATCCTGGCATAGTCGATCATATCGAAAGCCTTGGCCATGCCCGTCATGCGCAGGATGTGGTAAAGCGGGATGTTGCCCGGTGTATCGTCGGTTTCCGGCAGGGCTCGGTTCCAGTGAACCGCCCAGTCTTGCCCCATGATCTTTATAAATTCAGCCTCCAGCCGATTGATTACCGGGGCTAGGTGCCGCTCTGCCTTGCTGAGTAGGGGTATAATCGCGAGGTGGGCATCCAGGTCGGCGGGGCGGGCGAGGCCGAGGCTGATCGTATGCACGTCGGGCTTGGCGAGGCAGAAAAGATCGTTGAAACCCATGGGCGTAAGCGGGGCGCAAAGCGACTCAAGCTTGGGTGGAGGCTGGTAGAGCTTGCCGCCCTTGTCATTCGGGCTGATGATGAAGACGCCCATGTCCCGCCGGTTGGCCGCTTGAATCGCCGGATGGTTGAGTTGGTCGAAATAGTACCAATGCAGGTTCACATAACTGAACGCGTTGCTTTCAATGGCCTTGAGAATGGAGGGCAGGGGACCGTGGGTTGAGAACCCGATGTGACGCACCAGGCCGCGGTCCTGCAGCTTCCGTGCTGCCGCCATGCTGCCCCCCTTGAGGGTATGCGTCAGCAGGTTGGTGGTGTTGATGCCATGGATGCCTAGCAGATCCACGTAATCGAGCTTGAGGTTAACCAGAGATTGTTCAAACACCCTCAGGAATGCATTCTCGTTTTCCTGCGGAGCGATCTTGGTTTGTACAATCAGGCTGGAGCGGGGCAGGGACGGGAGGATGCAGCCGAGCTGGATTTCGCTGGTTCCATAGCCGCGTGCGGTTTCGATATGGGTGATGCCGCACTCCACGGCGCGGTGGATGCACGCTTCGAGGTTGGCCTGGTTGGCTGGGTCGATCGTCTGGAGCGGCTCATCCTGCCAGGACTGCTGATAGCGCATTCCCCCGCAGGTAAGCACCGGCATCTGGAGCTCCGTCTTACCAAATCGGCGATAAATCATTTTCAAAGGCTCTTGCATGATGGATTCAGTCTAGCGGTACTCTTGCAGACGTCAATGCAAATCCCCATGAGAAGGTGCACTCATAGATGGATTTAACACCTAAATGGCAGGGGCGCATGATTGGCGATCGCGAATATCTCCAGTCGATGACGAGAATCGAAGCTGAAGCTTCGGACACGCGAAGACGTAACCGGAGCATCCTGCTCAGGATTGGAAGCGTAAATGGAATGTGTCGCCGGGATTGGCGACTAATGATTCGACATTCGGCCCGGGTTGCGGTAAATATCCTGCCGCGTGTGTTGAAACAGGGGGGGCGTTCGATGATTACATTTTTGCGGGGTAATTTGGCTGAAAAGCAGCCGATGCGTATCGTGCTGGATGTCGGCGGGGTCGGGTACGAGGTCTTCATCCCGCTCAGCAGCTATGACCGGTTGCCGTCGGTGGGGGGCTCGGTGCAGCTCTTTACGATTGACCATGTGCGCGAGGATGCGCATCTGCTTTATGGCTTCATTACGGAGGCGGAACGGTCGTTGTTCCTGCTGTTGACCGGTGTTTCCGGGATCGGCCCGAAACTGGCGATCAGCGCCTTGAGCGGGCTCTCGGTGCGCGATTTGAAAGCGGCTGTTGTGGAGGGGAACGTCAAGCGCATCAGCACCATTTCGGGAATTGGCGCGAAGATGGCCGAACGTATTGTGGTGGAACTCAAGCACAAACTCTCGGCGGCTGAATCGCTCTCGGCGGTGGCGGGGGAGTCGGTCGAGGCGAATGTCGCCCTGCGGGATGCGTTGATGGCGCTGGTCGCGCTGGGCTACAAGCAGGATGATGCCCGGGTCATGGTGATGCGGGTGAACGAGAAACATCCGGAGGTCAGCGATGTTGAACGGATCATCAAGCTCGCGCTGTCCAAATAGGGAATCCGTAAGCAAGGGGTGTTGCGATGGCCAGAACGATTGACGGGTTGAACGCCAAGGATCAGGAGCTGGAGTTAAAGCTGCGTCCGATCAAGTTCTCTGATTTCGCAGGGCAGCCGAAGGTGCTGGAGCGGCTTGAGCTGGCCGTGGAGGCGGCACGGCAACGCGGGGATGTGCTGGATCATGTGCTGCTCTCGGGCCCGCCGGGTCTTGGCAAGACCACCCTGGCCTTCATCCTGGCGCAGGAGATGGGGAGCAATATCCGGGTGACGTCCGGCCCTGTGATTGACAAGGCCGGTGATCTGGCGGGACTGCTGACCAGTCTGGAGCGCGGCGATATCCTTTTTATCGACGAGATCCACCGTATGCAGAAGACGGTGGAAGAGTATCTCTACTCGGCCATGGAAGATTTCGTCCTCGATATCATGATCGATCAGGGACCGAATGCCCGCTCCGTCCGGCTTGAGATTCCCCCGTTCACCCTGGTGGGGGCAACGACCCGTCGCGGGCTGATCTCGGCCCCGCTGCGGTCGCGCTTCGGTCTTAACAACCGGCTGGACTATTACGACACCGCAACGCTGGTGACAATCGTTAAACGCTCCTCCCGTATCTTGAATGTGGATATCGACGACAGCGGAGCCGATGAGATCGCCCGCCGTGCGCGGGGTACCCCGCGTATCGCCAACAACCTGCTCCGCCGCGTGCGTGATTATGCGCAGGTTCGTGCCGATAATTTCATCAACCGCGAGGTCGCTGACAAGGCGCTGGAAATGCTGGAGATCGACAAGCACGGCCTGGATGACATGGATAAGCGCATCCTTGAGACGATCATCCACAAGTTCTCGGGCGGTCCGGTGGGGCTCAGCAACATCGCGGTTTCGGTGGGCGAGGAGTCCGACACGATCGAGGAAGTCTACGAACCCTACCTGATCCAGGAAGGCTATATGGCCCGCACGCCCAAGGGACGCGTGGTGACGCCGCTCTGCTATCGCCGGTTCGGATTGAAACCGGTCGGGGGCGACGCAACACCGCAAGCGGAGCTGGAACTGGAACTGGATCGGTGTTGACTGCAACGTTTTCGATGGCGTTTGATGCGTTCATTCCCCAGCTTTACCGTAAACTGCCTCGTTTCGTAACTCATACGTCAACGTTGCCGTTAACCCCTTCGATTCGTTCCATGCAACGCCTTATACAACTCAAACCGCCGACACCACAAGTCACCGATCAAGTTACGTCGGCGATGATGTCGGGGGCGATGCCCCTGGCCTGCAGTCGGCGGGCAATGGCCTCGCGCTCGGCGCGCCGTGCCCCCTCTGCCGTGCCATACGGGACCACCGATTCTTCGCGAATCGCGGCCGGTTCACATAGCGGCAACCCATCCAGCGCCTCAATCCGGTGCGCGCCCAGGTTGCGGGCCTGGCCCGAAAACTCGACGCCGACCAGCGTGATCGGGCGTCCGTCGTCGAGGTACGGCTCGGCATACCGCTTTTCGCGGATCTGCGCCATGGCCGCATCGGCGGTGCCGTTGAGCTTGAACTCGAAGATCGTGATGTGCCCGACCGTCTTGACCACGGCATCGATGCGACCGATGTTGGTACTGACTTCCGTCTCGATGCTGACACCGATCAAGGTGAACA
>DIZZ01000061.1:2751-2920 GCA_002428045.1 Verrucomicrobia bacterium UBA6015 | reverse complement strand
AAGAAGAACTGGCATTTTTCCTGGCACAAGGGTATGTTTTTGTCTCGCCGTTTATTTCGCCCTTCGAGCAGCGGGTGCTGCAGGAGGTGATGCAAAAGGGGGGGCAGGCCATCCGGCTGACGCATCGATATTTCGGCGAGCGGTATAAGCCGGGAGGGCAGCTTTTCGA
>DIZZ01000061.1:2461-2720 GCA_002428045.1 Verrucomicrobia bacterium UBA6015 | reverse complement strand
TGCGCGGTTGGACAGTGCCGCCAGTTTGCGGCTGAATGAGGTGACGGGGGAGATTGCGACCACGCAGTGGTCGCAATCGGGAGAGGGTAAAAGGGGGACGGGGACGTGAGTGGGCATTTTTTTAATCTCTGGCCTGGCTTGCTGCCACTTTGTGGTAGCAATGCTTTTTACCGCACGCACGGCAAACGTGCACTGGATTGCTGCGCGGCAGCGCTGGGGCTGCTGGTGCTGGCGCCGGTGCTGGGGCTTTTGGCTGTTT
>DIZZ01000061.1:2319-2451 GCA_002428045.1 Verrucomicrobia bacterium UBA6015 | reverse complement strand
CCTGCCCTTTTCCGGCAGCAGCGACCAGGTCTGCATGGCCGGCCGTTTATGCTGGTGAAGTTCCGGTCGATGACGGATGCACGCGATGCGGCGGGGAATCTGTTGCCAGATGCGGTAAGGCTGACGCCCTTT
>DIZZ01000061.1:0-2283 GCA_002428045.1 Verrucomicrobia bacterium UBA6015 | reverse complement strand
GAGATGAGCCTGGTCGGCCCGCGCCCCCTGCTCATGGAGTATCTGCCGCTGTATTCGCAGGAACAGGCTCGGCGGCATGCGGTGCGGCCAGGCATTACGGGCTGGGCGCAGGTGAACGGGCGCAATGCGCTGAGCTGGCCGGAGAAGTTTAAGCTGGATGTGGCGTATGTGGATGGCGTGAGCCTCTGGATGGATCTGAAAACGCTGTGGCTGACCGTGTGGCAGGTGGTGCGGCGGGAAGGGATTTCCGCGCAGGGGGAAGCGACCATGCCACGGTTTGCGGGGATGAATTGAGTGCCCGCGAATGACACGAAGCACACTAATGCACTGGGTGTTTATTAGTGAATTTGGTGTGATTACCCCGTCAATATCGCGGTCATAATCGCTGTCAACTACGCCCCGATCATTGCCCCGATTCTTGCTGAAAGAGGGTTCGTGGAAACATACAGCTATCACCACTTAATTTAGAAGAATTTCTGGGGGAAGGTTTTTAGAAGGTAGCATTCATGGATGGATCCCCTTACCCGGCTGCATTTATCACCTACGGATGGTGTCGTTCTTGCTACGCTGCCATACGGTCTCTATCAAACAACGGTATTCGTGTACATGTCGGCGATGCGTCTGGCTTGGCCATGGGGCGGTTCAGTCGCCACACGATTTCTTTTTCCAGGCTTCCTGATTTCTTTAGATCTCCGAATGATTATGTGACCGCCGTTGTGGCGGCGATGGGAAAAACGGGTGCACGCGTGTTGTTGCCTAGCCATGAGGACGTGGGGCTGTTCTGCAAGCAGTTGCACCGTTTGCCGAAGTGGGTTCTTTGCGCCTTGCCGGATCCCGACGCGTATGATCTGGTGAATGATAAGCGCCGAGTTGTTGAATATGCTGAGGGGCTTGGGATTGACTCCTGAGCACTGGCCATTTATCGAGGAGTATCTCCCCGGAAGGGCGTGTGGAGCCTGTCTGCTTTTGGATCATGGTCGTGTTTTGGCGTGTTTTGGCGAGGAGTATCTGCGGTGCAAGGGAGACGGGTTATTCGGTACATCGACCTTTCGCAGAAATATGCATGACTCGCATCTTGTCTTGGAGCCAGCGCGTCGGTTATTGGAATCTGTCGGCTGGCACGGCGTGGTTCACTGCGACTTCATTGCAGATGCCGCTGGAAGGTTCCGTTTGATTGAAGTTAATCCGCGGTTATGGGGGGCAACCCATCTATCGGTCGCCGCCGGTGTTGACTTCCCCAGTTTATGGTACAAATTGGCGGCTGGGTTGCCACTGCCAGAAACACCCATCCCGAGCGCCCAAACAACACAGTGCCGATGGATTCTTGGTGATCTTTTTGCCGCCGCTAGTCTCGCGGTGCATGGGCATCCGCGAAGAGCCCTGCAGGCAATTCGACCGGTTGCGGGCGTTGTGCACGACGACTGGTCATGGAGCGATCCGCTGCCATTTTTCTTTGAATGCGCGGACTACCTTAGCCGTGCGCTTCGCATGGGTAGAACCAACCCTGTATCCAAGGGAATGATCCGGTAATATTATGAATGTTTTATGGGTAAAAGGAGTGTTTGACCGCATTTGTGCGGCGGTTGGACTCGTGTTGTTTTCTCCTCTGATGGTTGGCATCGCCATCATGATTCGGCGTAAGATGGGAGCCCCTGTTTTTTACTGTTCAGCACGTATTGGTCAATTCGGCAAGCCGTTTACCATGATCAAGTTCCGCACTATGCTGCGCGATGCCGACAAGGCGCCGCAAGGCTCAATTACGACTGGAGGCGACCCGCGAATCACCCCGCTTGGCGCTTTTCTGCGCCGGTTTAAGCTGGATGAATTGCCTGAACTCTGGAATGTCCTCAAGGGGGATATGAGTTTGGTGGGGCCACGTCCGGATGTCCCTGGTTATGCGGATCAGTTGCAAGGGGAGGATCGTGAAGTCCTGCAATTGAAGCCGGGCATCACGGGGCCTGTCACGCTGAAGTATGCCAACGAGGAGGCGTTGCTGGCGGAGGTTGATGCTCCCGTCCGCTACAACAACGAAGTGATCTTTCCCGATAAAGTCCGCATTAACCGCGAGTATCTCCACAAATGGTCTATCTGGAAGGATTTAAGGATAATCTGGAAAACGGTTTTCAGCCGCAATTATTGATATCAGGAAATGCGTCTGCGGCGGGAAGAGGGAGAGATGGAAGGGATGAGGGCGGAGACCTGAGACCTGAAGGGGGAGGCGGGGAGAGGGAGAGACGGAAGACAGGGGACAGGGAAGGGCTGAGGGATGAAAGCTGAAGGCTG
>DIZZ01000129.1 GCA_002428045.1 Verrucomicrobia bacterium UBA6015 | reverse complement strand
ATCGTCGGCATCGGTGCAGTTGGAACCGAAATGGTCAAGGTTCTACGGCAACGTCAATTTCCGTGTTCGGAAATCAGGGTGATGGCTCGTTCAGCACGCACGGAGGAGATTGCCGGTGAAAAATTCAATGTCGTAGAGACCGAGGCTTCTGCCTTTGATGGATTGGATTTCGCATTCTTTGCAGGGACTGAAGGCGCTAAAGGTGCCTCACAGGTCTATGGGTGGGAGGCGGTCAAGCGCGGGGCGATAGTCATCGATAATGGCGATGATTACCGGATGGATCCGCGGGTTCCCTTAGTGGTTCCGGAAATCAATCCTGAAGCGCTCAAAGGGCATCAGGGCTTTATTTCCAACCCGAATTGCAGTACCATCATTGCGCTCATGGCGGTGGGGCCTTTGCATCGTGCAGCGGGATTACGGCGCATGGTGGCAACCACTTATCAGGCCGTGTCTGGAACCGGACGCCAGGCGATCCTCGAGCTTGAGCAGCAGCTCAAGGATTATGTGGAAGGAAAGCCGTTGGTGCATGATGTCTATCCGCATCAGATTTTATTGAACGTGTTGCCGCAGATTGGTGGCTTGAAGGCGGACATGCCTGGATTCACGAGCGAAGAGGCCAAGTTGCTGTTTGAGACGCGCAAGATCCTCGGGGACGACCGGATCAGGGTGTGCAGCACCTGTGTGCGTGTGCCGGTGTTAAACGGCCATTCAGAGGCCATCAATCTTGAATTTGAACGACCGCTTTCGGTGGAAGAGGCGCGACAGCTATTGAGCCGTGCCAAAGGCGTTCAACTGGTTGACGATACGGCCAAGGCCGCGTATCCCATGCCGATCAATATTTCTGGTGGTGATGATTGTCAGGTCGGGCGTATTCGCCTGGATCCCAGCACGGAAAATGGGCTTTGCTTGTTTGTCTCCGGCGACAACATCCGCAAGGGTGCCGCCTTGAACGCGGTTCAGATTGCCGAAGCCTTGATTGCCTGAGTTTCTAGTTCGACATCCCTGGAATGGACGGGCTGCCTTCCCATGAGGCTGGGGCATTCCAGGGAATATCCCCTTCGTGAGTGGTGGTACAACCACCCAAGGCGGAGGCGAGTGCCGCGAGCAATACCGCAACCCGAAGAATTCTCATAAAAGCGCCCCTGCTTACTGGTAAAAGATCGTATCGCCGGGCTCGATCGGCATCTGCTGCCAATCTGCCAGGATCTCACCAATGGCCAATGTCTTGCCGTTGTTAAGCTGTGTCAACCGAACCTTAGTTACAAATAGAGGTTTGTCTCCTGCGGGCCGCTGAACCAGCAGATCAACCATTGGCAGCAGGTTTTCATCGGTAAGGGTAGACAGCAATTCAGAAACGAATTTTTCATCAAGCTCCATGACCACGAACAAGTAGCGCTGATCCACGGAAACAACCCGTCCTTTAACGCCTGCAGCAATATTAATCCGTGTGGTTGTAATGTTGATGCCGCCGGTTTGCATTTCCCCCGTCGTTTCGCCCCCTTGATTACGTACGTGTAGCTGATCAAGCAGCTCTTTGATTTTCGTGCCCTGTTGTTCGGTTTTGATGGTCAAATCATCGATTTTTTCCTGGAGGGCAATTTTATCCTGTTCCAGCGCGGCGATCGTCTGTTTGTGCTGCTCGATCTCATCACGAGCCTGTTGCAGTTCGTTGCGCAGCCCTTCGATGACACGATTAAGCTCGGCAATGTCGTTATTTAACTTAACGATATGGACCAGACGCTCGCGAAGGGTTTGTTTTTGTTGGTTCAGATCAAGAATCGTCGTGACCAGCTCTGCCCGTGTGACTTGAAGCAACTGGCGCGTCTCGGTCAGGATGTTATACTGCTCGCTGGCCCGTTCGATCACATGGTCGATGACGCCCTGGGTGGTTCCTTCACCTTCCGAGATTTTCAGGTTGGTTACTTTATTGCGTTCGGGTTCTCCCGTCGTCGGATCAATCTTGTAGTAGCTCATCAAGGCGCGCTGTTTCGCTTCGGGGGAGAGATCCACCGTGGGCTGATCCAGTGATTCAAGGCGCTGCTTGTAGGTCGCCCAGAACTGGGTCAGGGTGGGGCTCTCGATGAGTTCAGCGCTAACGCCGGAAATGTCGCGCTCGGGATACACGGCAGGGGTTTCCGGATCGGCCGGAGGCTGGTCCTCAAGTGTCCGGGCTAGGCGGATCAAGCCTTGCTCCAGCTTATGGGCGCGGCCCTTGAGGATCTCACGTTTAACAAAAAGCATGCTGCCCAGGATCAGCGCACCGATCGAAAAAATAAAGATAAAGACAACCAGTACTCGCAAAAATTTTGCCACGTTAACCCTCCCGAATCATCAACGCTTCCGTCGAATCGACCTTGATCTTATACGATTGATTCAAAAAGTGTCGTAAAACCGGATAAATGTCAACTGTTTTACACAGCTATAATTATGCTTTTCGATAGATTTATTCATATGTGCGCTTGACCGGTTCCGCATAAATCCGCATGATTGACATAACGTAGCTGTGCAAAAGATGACGATAAGGCGTGTATCGGCTGCGGATCTGCCCGTCTCCGGAGGAAAAGGATTGAACATGAAATTCGTGCGATGTGTCGGGCGGTTAAGCGCTTTGAGAAAGTTTTTGAATGGGTTGTTTCTGGCATCGGCGCTGGGGCTTGGAGCGGGCCAGGCGTACGGTGCTTACAGCTTGGTGATGACCAACGGCTACGGCGATGTTTACCACATGAATCTGTTGCGGAATCGCGATAACTATCAAGCCTACCGCGGCGTCTGCTCCTACCGCGGCTTCTCCCTCAGTGGTTGTTCAACCACGGGCGAAGTCGTCATGCTCCGCATCAAGGCGACGCCATCCATGCCGGAGCATTTTTCCCTGCTATCCACCTCGATGCGCTGGGGCACGACGCAGTATGTGCTCAACGACGTTTTCAGTCCTTTGTGCAGTTGGGTCATGGCAGGCTACGAGAATTGGTATCCCTTTGACATGTCCTGCAGCGTGGCTATGTATATCAATGCCGGCGGCTTAAGTTCTGCTGAAACGCTGGCGGTTGCTGGACCGTCATTGCTTTCGAATCCGTCTGATTCATTGCTTTCTGGCGTTGGGGAAGGGTTCTCTCTTCCGGATCCGTCGCTTTGGCGCTGGCCGGACTCTGAAGCCCCGCCCGATACGCGCGAGTTAATGAGTATGCTTGCCGAGTCGGCCCCTGCGGCGTCCGGCAGCACTCCTGGTCTACCGGCCCCTGCGGCCTACAGCCTGGTGATGACCAACGGCTACGGCGATGTTTACCGAATGAATCTGTTGCGGAACCGTGATAACTATCAAGCCTACCGGGGCGTCTGCTCCTACCGCGGTTTCTCCCTCAGCGGTTGTTCAACCACGGGTGAAGTCGTCATGCTCCGCATCAAGGCGACACCCTCCATGCCGGAGTATTTCTCGCTGGTGTCCACGTCGTTGCGCTGGGGAAGTGTGATGTACTTCCTGAACGATGTTTTTCATCCGTTGAGCAGCACGGTCATGGCTGGCTACGAGAATTGGTACCCCTTTGACATGTCCTGTAGCGTGGCTATGTATATCAACTCCGGCGGCTTGGGTTCTGCTGAAACGATGGCGGCTGAACCGCCATTGCTTTCAAATCCGTATCAATCCCCCGGCGGGACCAATGTTCTCGGTGTGCTGCTGCCTTCGGGGGGCGATCTGGATGGTTTCGGTCCGGAATTCAGTGCCGCCTATGGCTTGGCGTTCGCGGACGTCACCAACACCCCAGGCATGCCGCCTTTCCGCCTGCTGGTGGAAAACACGGCGACAGATCCCGTGCTTGCACTGGAGAAGCTGAAGCAATTTCACACGCAGGGTGTTCAGGTTGTGCTGGGACCGACATCCAGCTCGGAATGCGAAGGCCTGCTCGAATACGCCAACCAGAACGGCATGTTGTTGTTCTCCAGTACGGCCACAGCCCTCCCTTTGGCTAAACCCGCCGACAACCTGATGCGCATGATCCCCAGCGACTCGCATCAATCCCGTGTGCTGGCGGAGCGCATCATGGCAGATGGCGTTACCCATCTGGCGCTGCTCACCCGCTCGGACATGTACGGCGAAGGCATGCGGAATGCGTTCGTCGGCGAATACCAAGCCTTGGGTGGTCACATCTTTACCACGAATTACTTGCCCCGCGTGGAGGAGTTCCTCCCGGAGGTGGTCGCGAACGTGAATGATCTGGTGACCTCGCAGGTGGCTGAGACCGGTGCGGATAGCCTCGGTCTGCTGATGGTGGTTTACGAAGAGGGTGCCGTGATCCTGGCCGAGGCCGCCGCGTACCCGGCGCTGATGTCGGCGCGTTGGTATGCAACCGACGCCTTCTCCCAAGAGGTGTCGATGCTTGCGAATCCTGCCTCGCTCTCCGCCGCTTGGCAGTCCCAGCTTCTATGTTCTGAACCGAGCGCCTACACCAATGCCCGCTATGGCGAAGTCAGCGCGGCTATCGCGGCGGAAACAGGAACCGTGCCTCGCTCGTTTTCCATGTATTGCTACGATTCCTTATGGCTTGCCGCGCTGGCTTTGCAAGATATCGGTGGCACGGGAACCGTCGCTCAAGTCCGGCAGGCTATCCGTACCCGTGGACTCGGCTACGCCGGAGCCACCGGGCCGGTAACGTTCGACACCGCAGATGATCGGGCCGACGGTTTATACCAGTTCCACCGCGTGAATTCCGCGACCAATTGGGTCAACGCAGACGACGTTGCCCCGTCCGCCCCGTCCGCCCGTGAAGCCACCGCCGTGAAACCCACGCGCCTTACCATTCGATGGGGCTCATCCGCTGGTGCAACGTCCTATTGGCTTGATGTTGCCCTTGACCCTGAATTCACCGAGTTTCTCCCCGGCTACGAAAATGCCGCGATGGGCAACAACCGTTACGCCGAGCTGGTGGGCCTCAATCCATCATGCACCTACTACTACAGGACGCGTGCAGGAAACGCTGCCGGAGTAAGTGAATTCTCTGATGGAATTCCGGTGCGCACATCCATTCCGCCTCCTCTGAGTCTGATTGCGGGGCAGAACCTAGTCACTGCGGATGGGCGTGTTATTCGTTGGAAAAGCCTCGAAAACAGGCACTACACCGTGCAACGTGCCACCAATCTTGTCGTCGGTCCCCGCTTTACGAATTGGATGACCGGCGTGCCTGGTCTGTTGGATCATACCAGTGTTACGGATACCACCGACCGGACGGAGGGTTTTTTCTACTATCGGATTATGCCCGAGTAACGTCCTGATCCTGGCATGGCTGAGGTTTGAACAGGCCAGCGCAGGGGCTGTCGATATGGATGCGCTGGTTGATTATTCAGCCATCCGCAGGGCTTTGATACGTTCCCCGGCATGCGGGAAGCGGGCGATGATATCGGATGCAGGCGCGATGGCGATATCGTCGAAATGCCAGCCGGGCGCGCAGAAGACGCCGTACAAGCCCCAGGCCTTTGGATCGTCGTCCATGATGCGGAAACCCATCCACGTTCCGGCCGGTATGATCACCTGCGGTTGGTGACCCTTGACGACATCCGGCCCGAGTACGACCTCGTGCAGCGTTCCGTCCGGATAGATGAGAAGCTGCTGCATGGGGGTGCCGGCATGGTAGATGAGGATCTCGTCGGACGCGAGCTTGTGCCACGGATCGAAGAGGCCCCCCGGCATCAGGTAATAGATCAGCGAGGCTGCCGCCCGCTTTTTCTCGTGTTTCGCCTGCACTTTGGATTCGTACATCTCCCTGAAATAGCCCTTGCAGGCGCCGTCATCGAACGGTACCAGTTTAAGGGCCTTGATCACGTCCTCACGGGTTGTCCCGGATGCCCCGGTACAGGCCGCCAGCAGCGCCGCCAGTCCGAATAATATTCCCTTTTTCATCGTGCGTTTCTCCTTCGGTTCCTTGTTTCAAGCTCACGGAAGCACTCTTCCCGTGAGCCGTTTTCCTTGTTCATCCACCGTATAGTCAAGCACATATAAATCCGCCGGGCGATTCGTGCCATCGACACACAGCAGGCACATCCGCATCAGTTGCGCCATGACCCGGTCGATGATTTCACTGGGGACGCCATAGAAATTGAAATTGAGCGGCATGCCATCCGCCAGCAGCATGATGTCCTTGGTTGGGTTTTGCGGGCTGACGCCCGGGGGATAGGCAGGGCCTTGAAAGACGATGCGCAGGCACGTTCCATGGCTGATTTCAGTAAGGGGGTCGCGAATCGCGCTTGCCTCCAGCTCCACCGGATACCCGTCAATGCAGGGCGCCGGCTCCTTCATCAACGTCTGCAACCACTCCAGCAGCGCCTGGAACTCGATATTTTTGGTTGAGCCGCTGGCCAGGTAGAGGCGCTGCCCGTGCCCGTACAACAGGAGTTGCTGCAGCGTACCGGGCAGGATGATGGCGCGGCCGGTGATGCCAAGGATCAAATCGGTTTCGGCCAGTGCATCTGCAGGCATATCGGCAAAGGAACGAAACACCGGGAAGGGAAGGGGACCGTCCGCGCATTTATCCACGCCGCAGGCATGATCGGGACGTACGCGCGCGGCCAGATGCTCGAGGAGGAAGCGACCGATGTTGCCCGCCGCGCCAATCACCACCCCGCGTCGCGTGTAGAGGCTGTCGCCCTGGCTGTTCATGATCACCTCGCAGGCGGCCAGGATCGACATCGCCGCCCCCCGTCCCTCCTCGCGGTTCTTGTAGTCGGAGATTGCCATCGTGTAGGATGGAAAGGCTAGGCTGCCACAGGCGGCCATGCAGGCCCGCAACTGATCATAGCCATTGCGCGTATGCTCGACGCCACCCGCGAACCGCCCCGCCAGCCATGCCTTGATCGGCTGTTGGCGTTCCTCCTCCGGAACCGCGTCGGCGGGCAGTGCGCCATAGGCAAGCACGTCCTCGACGGTTTTTCCGGCGTTGACCCAGTGCGTCAGCAGCGGGGCGAGATAACCGCCATCCTCCACCAGCAAGACGCGCTGCCCGAGTTGACGGGCCAGGATCATCTGGCGCATGAACAGGTGGCAGGCGCTCATGCGCATGGCCGGTGTATAATCGACGTGCGCCTCGCGCAGATGGGCCGCCAGCGAGGCGACAGGCTCCAGCGACGAGAATTGCCGCGACATCACATAGCGGCCGCTCAAGCGCTCGCCCTCGCCGATATTATGCAGGCCGTGGAACTGGAACCGGTTTTCGGGGAGCGACAAGAGGGCATCCACAAACGAATCCGGCGTGATCCCCTTGTAGCGGATGAACAAGCCCTGCAGGAAGGCGCATTCCATCTTGTCGAACACCCGGATGCACCCCAGCGTTTCCGCTGTGAGATGGTGGATGAAGACCACGCGCACATTCCGCATGGCGGTGCCGGCCTGATCGGACAACGCTAAAAGCGCCGGCATGCGCGACAGGTAGGCGTCCGGGGCCATGACGGCACGACGCTGATCGAACGCCATATTCAGGCATCCGCCGCGGCGGGACACATCCAGATAAACCCGGTGTTCGCCGCACACGAGTTCAACAACGCCCCGCGCGGCAAGCGTCTCGAGAATGAGCACCTCGCCAAGCGCGATCAGTGTCCTGGCCATCATATCCCGCACATCCTCACGATGTCCCAGCAGAAAACGGGTCATGTTCCGGTTCGCCCAGGTAAAGCGCAGCACCGACAGATCGGGCAGCGGACCGTTGGTAAGTGCCTCAAAGAGAGCCGGTTGCCGGTTGGGTTCCTCGATATGGAATTCGCGCTGGCCCTGGCAGGACTGATGAATCCCCATGACCATGCTGTCCGCCAGCTTGCCGATATCCTGCAGAAGGACGCGATGATCAAGCTCCGATAATTGGCGATGGGCAATCCGCTTGAGATGCAGGCGATGGTCATCTTCGGCCTCCAGCGTGATGCGCAACCCGCCTCCGCCCTGATCGTATTCCATGAACGCGAAAAACGGCAACCGATCGCGCCCGGCGCCCAACGGAAGCATCCAGGCGGTGGATGGTCCTGCTTTTGCGCCATCCCCCAGCAGGCTGCTGCGTACCTCGCGGCTCTGCAGGGAGCCGACAAGCTGGCGGAGACTACGGAACACGACCTCCTTGTGGGGGCGCAGCTCCCGCATCACCTGGCTGCGCACATACAGGGTCCCCAGCGCCATGCCGGTATGCGCCAGCTCCGGGGTCAGCTCCGGGGATATGGCCTGCTGCACCAGCGAGTCCCCCGTGCCATGCCGTCCGAAATCATATGCTTGATTCACCAGCAGATGGACGAATTCAGGGATCCCCGTTACGACCTGGATGCCGGTCATGTCCAGGCAGAACGTATTTTCACCGGTGCGCACAAGGGGTATGCCCAGCGATGTCTGGCGCCGGTTCTGCGTGGCATCCACCGGGGCGGTGCGATTCTCGAACCGGTCGCTTGTGCGCAGCCGTTTTAATATATCGCCAATGTGTTGATCAGCCATGTTGCTTGTCCATCAGCCGCATCTGCGCGGCTCGGTTCTTTAGTGATTTGAAATAATCGGAGCCCGTGATCCGTTCCACCTCGCGCCGCTGCCTGGCTTCATCAATCTCGATGTGAAGCCGCCGGACCTCGGTTTTCAAGCGTTCTTCGCGCGAGTGAATTTTGGCCGCCATCTGCCGGAATGCCGAGGCCAGTTGCCCGAGCTCATCGCGGCGCCGCGCCAGCGTGTCCAGTTGGGCTAGCTCGCCATACTGTTCGTCCGCAATACGGTCGGCCGCCTGGGTCAGTGCCATGATCGGTTCGGTCATGCGTTTGACAAAAAACGCCGCCAGCGCAAAGCCGATCAGGATCGATAGGAGCGTCATGATCCCCATGCTGTACAAATGCGCCGCTGCCATTTCGGATAACGCATTCCGACCCCAGATGGCGACCATGCTGGCTGCGAAGGTACATAGCGCCACCATGCTGGCAAGATAGGTTGATAGGATGAACAGCGATGTCGGAATGGTCATGCGGACCCGGCCGGTGAGCAGTAGGAAGGCCGGGATCAGGATGATCGCGAACAGGGCATCCGTGGTAAAGATCGGCAGGAAAACGAATTGGAACGTCGCTTTCCATGGGGCTCCCTTGATCAGGCATTCCATCGCGGCCGCGAACACATACGGGAGGGACGAGGCTAGGATGAGCAGCACATAAAGCCGTTTGATGTCGTTCAGTCCGGCGAGATGCCGTTTCGCCGTCCGGTACATCATGCCGGGAATGCCGCCCATCAGCCCGTTGGCGACCGACCAGTACCACAAGGGCAGCGGATTGACACCCGCCAGCAGGTAGCCCGTACTGTCGCCGATAGCCCCGACAAAAAATCCCGCCAGGGGGCCCCAGGCGATGCCGGCAAAGATCGGCATACAGATCTGCGGACGCAGCTCGGCAAACGAGCAGCCCGGCAGGTACTTCTTCCCGGAAAGGTAGTTGGCAACGCCATAGGCAGCCGCTGCAGCCAGGATGTACCCCCATTTCCGGTATGCCGATGCGCGGCTCATAAGTGAAGCATCTCCAGCAATTTGCGATATTGCGCGGTCACCGCATGCACGGGATGCGCCAGCACGAACAGCGACTGGCTACCCAGGGCCATCAGGTCATCGCTGTGCGGGATTACCGCTGCCACGGGCAGGCGATAAGCCTGCTCAACTCGGGTCTTGACCTCATCCACGTCGTAGGTCGCCGGATTCTTGTTCACCAGCATCAGGATTTCCGGAACCTCCAGTTCTCGGGCGACTTCCACGGTGATCCCCGTGCCCTCGTAATCCTGATGATCGGGCCGCATCACCACCACCAGCGTATTCGAGACGGCCAGCGTCAGCAGCGTTTCCTCGTTGAGCCCGGGATGTGTATCGATGAACAGCGCATCCAGCCGGAGCCGGTCGATCAGCGCCCGAAACCCGTCCGCCAGCAGATTCATGTCATAGCCATCATTGATGATCCGCGCGATATCGGCGGCATTGGCGCTGGCCGGGACCAGCATGACGCACCCGCCGTGAACCCCGGCGGGCGTCACATCATAAGCCGCCTGCTCGATGGCACAGCGCCCCCAGAGATAATCATTCAGCAGGAACGTGTGCTCGTGACTACCGAACAGCACATGGATGCCGGGCGACTGGATATCGGTATCCACCACAGCGACCCGCCTCCCTTGCGCCGCCGCCAGCGCCGCCATGTTGGCGGTGGTGTTGGACTTCCCCGTCCCCCCGCGAAATGAATGAACAGAAATAATCTTCGGCATAAACGAACACTCCCGTAGCAACAATGGAACGTAGCATAACGGGATTTTCGCAAAAATCGACAAAAACAAAAACGCGCAGGCTGCGGGTCAGTTCCGGCCATGATCAGGGTGTTGCGTACATCCTCCTGCGGTCATATCAATGAGGGCGTTGTTAGCACTCGATGAGCGTTTTCTGGCAGGGGCTTGACACTTCTGGGGAAAGCCGATAGAAGTCCGCAGGAATGGCAACGATGGGTTGTCTTTGGTGGAGTGCAAGTAATGGCTGTAAGTATGGCGGAAATGATCTTGCTGGGCCTGCTGGCGGATTGGGTGTTCCGCACGCTGCGGTTTCCCGGGCTGGTCGGCATGTTGCTGCTCGGCGTGGTGTCGGGGCCGTTCGTCCTGGACTGGCTGGCACCCGACTTCCTGCAGATATCGTCGGACCTGCGCATGATGGCGCTGATCGTGATCCTCCTGCGCGCCGGGTTTGAGCTGAGTCGCGAGGCGCTGTCCAGGGTGGGCTTGCAAACCCTGCTGCTCTCCTGCATCCCCGGCCTTTGCGAGGGGGCCACGGTGGCCTTGCTTGGACCTCACTTTCTGCCGCTTACGCATCTGGAATCCGCCATGCTCGGGTTTATCCTGGCGGCCGTATCGCCTGCCGTGGTGGTGCCGCTGATGATCCGCTTTATCGAGGAGCATCGGGGCGTCCGGAAAGGCATTCCCACCATGATCCTTGGTGCGGCCTCGATTGATGATGTGTTTGCCATTACCTTTTTCTCGGTGTTCCTCGGTTTTTACCGTGGCGAATCGGTACACCTGAGCCGGGCTCTGATCGGCATCCCGGTCTCGATCCTGCTGGCGATTGGCACCGGTCTGCTGCTGGGCTGGATGCTTTACCGCCTGTTCGACCGGTTCAACCCGCGCGCCACCAAGCGCACGCTGGTCGTGGTCGGGGTGTCCATCCTGCTGGTCCGACTGCAGCAGTTGCTGGAGGGTCACGTTCCGTTTGCCGCCTTGCTGGCGGTCATGGCGCTGGGGTTTATCATCCTCGAAAAGCGCGAGCACATGGCGCATGAACTCTCGGCCAAGCTGGGCAAGGTCTGGATCTTCGCCTCGATCCTGCTGTTCACGCTGGTCGGGGCGCAGGTGAACATCCCGGTGGCCATGGAGGCAGGCTTGGCGGGGCTGGGACTGATTTGCTGCGGGCTGGTGGCCCGTAGTACCGGTGTGTTGCTTTGCCTGCTGCGCAGTCCGCTGAACTGGCGCGAGCGGCTTTTCGCCCTGATTGCCTACTGGCCCAAGGCAACGGTCCAGGCCGCGATTGGTGCCGTCCCGCTGGCCACGATGACGCAGATGGGGCGCGATACCGCCCCCGGATCGGTCATCCTTGCCGTCGCCGTGCTCAGTATTCTCTTCACGGCTCCGCTGGGGGCCTGGCTCATCGCCTGGCTTGGGCCGCAGTTGCTGACGGACGACGGACCGGCGGAACATGCGGCGCTGGATGCCGCTCATGAGAGCGAAGCGGCCTGTCCATAACGCCGGCCAACACGTTTACCATCCTGTAATGCCTGTGCGCTTGCATTGCCCGCCATGTTCTGCGAATTTAGCCGCCATGGCGATACAACCCCTTTTCGATGAACCGTTTCTGCGCGCCCATTGGGGCAGCAATTAATCGAAAGAATCGAAGAAGTGATCGAGGCGGCGGATACGCCGCCGGGGACGCCATCCCCGCATCGAATCTTTCGATTCCCTCGAATCTCTCGAAAAATTCCTGAACCGCTCGAATGATCCCTGCGGACGGCAATACGACCAGATGACCCAGGCGGCCCGCTCCGGCTGCGCCAACAATGCCGAGGGCTCCGCCCGCCGTGCCACCTCGCGCGAGACCGAGATGCGCCTCACGGATGTTGCCCGGTCAAGCCTAGCCGAACTGGCGGGCGATTACATGAACTGGCTCATGCGCCAGGGTAAAGTCCCGTGGCGCAAGGATTCCGCCGAATCGCGGGCGATCTATGCCGTGCGGCTCGACAAGCCCGACTACACCGACGACCTCATCCACGAATCCTGCCAGCACATTCTCAACCAGAAAGCCAAATTCGCCCCCTGGCTCGATGCTGGCGATGACGAGATCATGGCAAATGTCCTGCTGATCATCATCGCGCGGGTCATCAACATGCTCAATCACCAGATGGAGACCCAAGGCGAGAGCTTCTGCAAGGAAGGCGGATTCCGCGAAAAGCTCACCACCCTGCGAGTCGAGACGCGGGCGGAGCAGGAACAAGCCCCCACCTGCCCCGACTGCGGCAAGCCCATGACTCGTCGCAAATCCAAAACCGGCAAAAATGTCGGCCAGCCCTTCTGGGGCTGCACCGCCTACCCCGACTGCAAAGCCACCCTCCCCGTGGATGGCGAAGGGAACGGCAAGGAAAGAAGTTGAAAATTCAATTTCATCCTTCAGTTTTCATTATTTCTGTTCTTCGTGCCAGTAAAGGAGCACGTTGTTTACCGCGTCCAATACGGCGAACTCGACGAGGTGCGCAGTTATTTCAGCGCTTTCGAACTCATCGATGCTGTTGATTTCCAGGTTTCGAATGCGAAAACCGGTTTGGGATTGACTCTCTAGTAGTCGTTTTGCTTTTGCCGCCTCGCACGGTATCCGTATCGGTGTGGTATTCTGTAGATTCAGTTTAAGTTTCTGCGGGGAAGGGGTGTATTTGCCGTCTTGACTCTCTAGTCCGAGCCGCATCACAGTGAAGATTTCGCCTTCGGCGTCATAACTAAGGCAGTTGGAGTCCTCTCTAACAGAGAATCCACCTCCTCTTATCGTTTCCCAAACGGCTATCACTCCTTCGGTTGAAAGCCTCTCCCAGTCAGTCTTCGCTTTTGCCTTTTCTTCTTCCACCCGTTTATTATACGCGTCCAGCTTCTCCCACGTTTCCTTCTCGGGATATCCATCTGGGAGAGAGCGACCATAGCTCCTAATTAGTTCAGCACTCGGACGGTGTGCATCTCGATAGTACAGGTTCCACATCACCTGCAGCCTGTAATTTGCGAGTTCATACCCCTTTACTCCATTGGTGGCAATGCCCAGCGCGAATTGCCCCGCTTGTTTCCCCCATTCGCCCCCCCTACGGAGGATGCGCGCATCCCGTTCGGCTTCACTTTCCCACACAAACTTCTTGTCGGCCTTCGACGGCGTTTCTATGGTTTTCAGTGTTGTAGCCGCACTTTGCTTGACGGCCTCTTGACGGGCTGTTTCCTGTTGTTTGCGGTGTACTTCATTTGTGTGAGAGCGCCAAATTAGGAAGCATCCAACGGACAATATAGCGAAGGCTGCTGAGGTGAAGGCCAAAATGATTTTCAGATTGGCCTTCAATCTCGCACCAGTTGTTCTTGAACTTTTCGTCGCGATAGGTGTCACCTGGATTTCGCTTTGGGGACTTGCCTTGATGATGAAGTCTTTACCGCACGCCTGACACTCGGCTGTCTCTCCGACCATGCTCGGTTCGATCTCGTATTTCTGTTTGCAGTGTGGACAATAGGCGTGCATCTTACCACTCACTCTCCGGGTGTCACTCGCTCAAAAGTTCTTTCTCGAGTGCTTTGATGGTTTGCTGGATTGCGTGCCGTTGGTCCGCTCTGGGGTTCGTTCGGTACTGTCTGTTGAGTTCCCTCCACTTCAGCAACCATTGGTCTAACCAAGTGATAAGGTCCCGAATCTCTTTGTCGAATTCTTTATCCATTCTGTTCTCCTATCAGTTTTTAACTATATGCAATAACGTAGTCTAGCTACGTATTTTAGTCAACAACAAAACGTAGTCTAGCTACGTTTACCGGAAATCTTATCGTACGTAGTATGACTGCGTGATAAAAATACAACTTGGCAAACGTATCGCCTTCCTGCGTCGCAAGGCGGGATTCACTCAGGAGAAGTTCGCGGAAATGACGGATTACTCTGTGGAATTCGTCAGTTTTGTCGAACGGGGTATCAATTCCCCGTCTATTGAAGGATGCGACCGGATTGCGTCCGCCCTGAATATTCCCATCCGCGAGCTCTTTGTCTTCGACCAGTCCATCCCAGAACAAACGAAAACTCTCTAGATCATATGCTTGTGGACAGTGAGATAAAAGGGGCTGAGGTATCACATCTCCCATTCTCCACTTTGAATTGCCGAGACGGCCGCGATCATTATTGAGCATGGCAATGCCTCTGGGTATGTGATAGGAATATGGATCATGAATGCGGAACTTATTAGACGTTGTGTGCGGGCGATGACGGAGACCAGCGAGGGCATCGAATAGACAGACCCGTAATATGCCTGGAAGGAGGAAAACACCATGAAGGCCAAACAGCTTGTTACCTGCATCTACGCCCTGGTTGCCGTCATCGGCGGAGCTTGGCGGCATCTGCAAACCGGCGACAGCCCGCAGGCGTTCTGGTTCGGCCTCGTGGTCGGCCTTCTCGCCCTCGCGGGTGCCTTTCTCCTCTCAAGAAAGAACCGCCTGCCCGGATATGTGTTGATCACCATTTCTCTCGTGTTTGAGAGCGGCTGGTTCCTGCAGAGAATGTTCTCCGGCCATTCTGACGGGAAATCCATCCGCGTCATACTAATCCTCACCGTGTGCGCCGCTGAGCTGGCTGTATTGCTCTGGAAGACGAAAGACAAAGATCAATAAGCAGGGTGTTCAAGCAATCGGTAGCCTTTGGGCCTGCGGCTAACGCCTGCGTCCGATGCGGAAAGGGGCTGAGGGGCTCGCCGTTCTTCACTTTTTAATTGACGAGGGGCCGCTGATTGATGTTGAGCATGGCAATGACCCTGGGAATGTGATAGGAATGTGCATCATGAAGGCGGAAAACATTGAGCAAAGGAGATATGCCATGATCACGCTACCTGTCCTGAACCGGGAGTCGACCTATACGCTGGATCCGCGCATCCTCATCGGCATCGGGCTGAACTATCGTGACCATGTCGCCGAGCACAGCAAGATCCATGTGCAGGGCTTTACCGAGGCCATCCCGACGGAACCGGTGCTGTTCTCGAAGACGCCCAACACGCTGATCGGCCCCGGTGAACCCATCCGGATCCCGCGCTACCTGCAGGATTACCATTTCGAGGAGCCCCGGATCGACTACGAGGCCGAACTGGCCTTCATCATCAAGGACCGCTGCAAGAATGTACCGCGCCAGGAGGCTCTCGCGCATATTCTCGGCTATACCTGCATGAATGATGTCAGCCAGCGGAATTTCCAGCGTAGCGATAAATCCGGCTGGTACCGGGGCAAGTCGCTGGATACGTTCGGGCCGATCGGACCGGTCATCGTCCTGGCTGACGACATGCCCGATCCGGGAAACCTAGATATCCGCTGCCGCTTGAACGGCAGAGAGGTGCAATCCTCGAACACCCGCCACATGATCTTCCCGATTCCTGTACTACTGGAATTCATCACCCGCCAGATCACCCTGGGACCGGGCGACATCGTCACCACGGGCACCCCGGCGGGGGTCGGCCCGATCGCCCCCGGCGACGTGGTCGAGATCGAGATCAGCGGTATCGGAATCCTGCGGAATCCTGTGCAGCAGGAGTCATAGGGAATGGAGACATCATAGGACGGACAGGCAAAATGAATTTAAGAGGTGGCGCGCCCGGAGAGGTTCGAACTCCCGACTCCCAGGTTCGAAGCCTGGTGCTCTGTCCAACTGAGCTACGGGCGCAATCGGTTCTGCACACGGATCAGGATCGCGGAAGCGCATACTGATCCGCCTGCGGATGTTCACTGCTGGTGTGGGGATAACCCACACATCGGATGGAAGACTAGCATGTTCAGGAACCTCCTGTATACAACGAAAACACCCATTCTCATGATGGGCGCAAGTCAGCTCCGTAGGGGGGTAGCCATTACCAGATTCCTTCATTTTCTTTTCTTTTCTTGATCTTGATCGTAATCCTAATCGTAATCTTGCCATCTGAATTGCTGCTCGGACCATTCCGGTTATGAAAACTCCGGGAGTGCCGGATTCCACGACGGCCGCGTCGTGCACGCCACGCTGCAAGCCGCCGCCTTTGCCACGGGCGGCTCGCCCGGAGGTCTTCGCCCTACCTGATCTTTGCCTTTCATCGTCCACACGTGTTCCGGGTGTCCCAAAAAGGCTTGTCGGGCGAGGGGTGTGTGTGTTAGTGATAAGCATATCGTATATCAACAATAAATGACGGTTGAACCTATTAACAGGACAGGAGCCCTTCCATGGAAGAAAAAATCCGGACCAAACTCGAGGAGATGCGCAGTTTCCTGCAGGCCGATGGTGGCGATATGGATGTCGTTGAAATCGACGGCCTTAACGTGAAGCTCAAGCTCAAGGGTGCCTGCGGTTGCTGTCCGCACGCGACGATGACCATCAAGCAGGGCATCCAGCGGCTGCTGCGCGAGCAGCTTGACGAAGGCATTACCGTCGAGCAGGTTGTCTGATCCAGGCAACCCCGGCGGCTCGGAAGAAAGGCGGCTGTTTACATCATGTGGCGGCACGCCGTTTAGTTATTACGCCCGCTTGGTCAACGTGGCCGATGGGGTTCGGGCACTGGTGTGATTAGTCAATGCGTTGACCTCTGCAGCTTCAAGCCCGAAAACCAGCCGAGCTGATGCAGACGATCCATTTCTATCATCAACTGTTGTCTAGCCGTGGCAAAGGCATCCGCGCTGATGCCAAGCGCATTGAAACTGCATAGGTAGGCATCGGCGTGTCCCTCGCAAAACTCGGAATACCCCTGCCCCAGCTCTAGGCATAGCCATTGCGAGGCACGGGTAATATGGGTTAGCTCGCTACAGGCAGGGCTTTCGGAGCGTTGACGGTCATGGTGATGTTCGATCACCTCGCAGATTTTCTCGGGGAAATTCCACTGCCTTGCCAGGCTGGCACCCAGCTCGTTGTGGTTAATGCCCAGATGCCGGGTCTCCTCCTCGGCTAGCATCGATTGATTCAGCGCCCGTGCATTCACCGCCGCCTGGAAACCCTCTTCCATGAAACAGAGATGCTCGATGGGAATGGCGAAATTATGGAGCAAACCGGCCAGGTAGGGATCGGCATCCGCCGGTTCCTGCCGATTGGTAAGCTGGTAAAGCAGCCGGTTGGAGACCGCCACCGCCACGCTGTTGAGCCAGAGCGCCGAGGGGGAATAATCGCTGAACGAATGGCCATTCTTGAACATCGGGGCGACGACGGTGCTGGTGATGACCTCGCGGGTCTTGCGGGCTCCAAGGCGCACGACGGCTTCCTGCACATTGCGCACCACCGCGCCGGTCCGTGCCCCGAAGGCGGCCGAATTGGCCAGCATCAACACCTTGACGCACGATGACTGATCCAGTTCACAAAGCGTTGCATAATCCCTGAGCGAGGCGTTCGGGTCACGCGCCAGCTTGTTGATCTTGGTCAACATGCTCGGGATGGTGGAAATCCGGTTGTTGCCAGCAAGCGCAATCGCCTTGGCGACACGTTCCTTCTTGACGTCCGGCGTCTTGTTCATGGAAAATAAATGGATCATTTAACAGGTTCGCTTTCAATATCCTGATTTTATCACAGGTTCCAACCGATACGGACCTGAAATGCATGCTTCCCCTGATCCCTCCAGCACAGCAGGCGATTGGCAACTTTTTGAAGTATGCGCAAACGGAATCAAAAACGCAATCTACTTTGAAGCAGCGGATCGTAATCCTGGCCGAAAAAAA
>DIZZ01000003.1 GCA_002428045.1 Verrucomicrobia bacterium UBA6015 | reverse complement strand
TCGCACCTATATCAAGGCAAAGGAGACCCGCATCGAGGAATTGGCCAAGCTGTCCGACACCAAGGTGGCGGATATTTTGGCGTTGAACAAGCAAATCGAGATTGTAAATGCCATCATCGATGAGGGGAATGCCATCATTATCGGGACATGGTATGCGATCGCCAATCGGAGTCCCGAGCATTTCCTGCAAACGCAGAAGCGATTTGCTGTCGTCGACAGTCACCTGAAAGCACTTAGTGAGCTTACTCAGGATCCGAAGGATCTAGAGCTTATCCGCCAGAATGCCGATGCGGGCAAGGCAGATTCGATGATGGGCGAGTCGAAGAAGGTGGTCGGCGATGGAGCCAAGGCGGTTGACCAGGTGGCCAAGGCGATTGCCGAGATCAAGCAGTCGGCTGGCCAGACGGCCAAAATCATCAAGACATTCGTGGGTATCGAGGAGAGCTCTGCCAAGGTGGCGACTCTGGTCAGCGAGATCGCGGCAGCCTCCAAGGAACAGGCGCAGGGCATTGAGCAGGTTAATACCGGCGTGGCCGAGATGGATAAGGTGGTACAGCAGAACGCCGCCAATGCTGAGGAAAGCGCCAGCGCCTCCGAGGAACTCTCCAGCCAGGCCGAAGAACTGAAAGCCATGGTCGAGCAACTCCTGGTCATGGTTGGTGGATCCGCCAGGGGCCAGCAGTTCGGTGCGCATCCGGCAGTGCGGCCAGCCGCCCGTCCTTCGGCAAAGCATCATCTGGCGGCAACCCCGTCAGCCCGTCCGAGCGCCAGGAAGTCACCGACCGCCAAGGCACCAGCCCGGCAGATCGCGGCCAGAAGTGCCCGTGCGGAGGAGGTGATCCCGCTGGACGACGATGACCTGAGCCAGTTCTAAGTGCGGTATCTCGGTATCTGCCCGTTACATCAGCGGCCCTGCCATGCCAATGGCAGGGCCGTTTTTTGCTTTAGTTCGTGGTGATTGTTTTTGATTGTTTTTGATTGACGGTGATTGATTGGTGTTGTATAAGGTGTCTTATGAACATTGAGAACCTTCATCGGGATCTTGCGCCGGAACGGCAGAAGCGGGTGCTGGAAATCATCCGGCAGCGTAATGCCGTGCGTGTGGATGAACTTTGCGAGGCGCTCTCGGTCTCGGCTGCCACGATCCGCCGCGATCTGGAGATGCTGGAGGCCGAGGGGTGTATCCGGCGCGTGCATGGCGGTGCGGTGGATGGTCAGGCTCGACTCGAGGAGCCGCTCTTTGATGACAAGGCCGGTCTGGCCGGTACCGAGAAGCTGGGTATTGCCCGCTTGGCACTGGCGCATATCCGCGAGGGCGACACGATTTATCTTGATGGCGGAAGCACGATCCTGGAGCTGGCCCGCCTGTTGCGCGACCGTAGCGATATTACCGTGGTGACGAATTCTCTGCGGGCCGCCGTGGAACTGGCCTCCGCCGGTCCCCGGTTGATGCTGCTGGGCGGGGAGTTCCGGCGACGCAGTCAGACGATCGTTGGAACGATGACGCGGAGTTTGCTGGAAACCATTTATCTGGATGTCGCGTTCATGGGCACCATTGGGATTACCGAGGCGGGGCTGACGACGACCGATCCGAATGAGGCGTTCACCAAGCAACTGGTGATGACGCGTGCCCGACGTGTGGTGCTGCTGGCGGATAGTTCCAAGATCGGCAAGGTGTCGTTCGCCCATGCCGGGGCACTGTCCGATATCGGGGTGTTGGTGACGGATGGCGGTGCCGATCCGCAGTTTGTGAAGAAGATCAGGAAAGTCGGCGTGACGGTGGAGGTGGCGGGGTAGGGGTACGATTAGGATTAAGATTAAGATTTACGATTAGGATTAGGATACTTAGGAGGATACGATGGCTACAGCGGTAATTATGCCTCGGCAGGGGCAGTCGGTCGAGAGTTGTATTTTGGTGGAATGGCTGGTGCAGGTTGGCGCCAAGGTGGAGGTCGGTACGCCGGTGGCGAGCATCGAGACGGATAAGGCCGTGTTCGAGGTCGAGAGTCCGGCGGCGGGTACATTGATCGAGCTTTTCTTCGAGGCGGGCGCGGATATTCCCGTGCTGACGAATATTGCCGCGATTGGCAATCCCGGTGAGGACGTTGCCGGTCTGCGTCCGTCAGGGGCGGCAGCAACGAGTGCCCCGGCGGCGGCAGCCCCAGTGCCAGCGGCAGTGCCTGCTCCTGTAGCGGTACCGGTACCAGCGACGGTTTCCACGGAGGCCCCTGTTGCCGTGGTCGGTGCAGCCGCGTCCGGCATCAGTCCGCGGGCGCGCCGTGTGGCGGCAGAAAAGGGCGTGGATCCGGCCTCGCTGGCGGGTAGCGGACCGGGCGGACGCGTGATTGAGCGTGATGTGCTGGCGGCGGCGGCAACGCAGCCTCGCCTGAGTGCGGTGGCCAAGGCCGAGGTGCAGCGTGGCGGATTGACCGCTCCCGCACAGGGTAGCGGACCGGGCGGGATGGTGCTGGCCGCCGATCTCACGGCCAAGTCGGCGATTGCACCGGCAGCCGTGTCGGCACCGGTCGCATCTGGCGAGCCCGTCACGATTCCGCTCAAGGGAATCCGCAAGCTGATCGCGCAGCGTATGCGCGACTCGCTCTCGGGAACGGCTCAGATCACACTGAATATGAGCTTCGACGCCACGGAATTGCTGGCTTACCGGGCCAAGGTGAAGGATCAGGCGGAAGCGCTGGGGCTTCCCAATATCACCGTGAACGACCTGATCGCCTTTGTGGTGATCAAGACGCTGCGCCAGCATCCGGATCTGAATGCCCATTTCCTGGGCGACCGTACGGTGCAGTATCCGTACGTCAATCTCGGGATCGCGACCGATACCGAGCGCGGCCTGATGGTTCCCGTACTGCACGGGGCGGATAAACTGTCGTTGAGCGCCCTGTCGAACGCGATCAAGCCGCTGATCAAGGCGTGTCAAGGTGGAGCCATCAATCCGGATCTGCTGACGGGCGGCACCTTCACGATCACGAATATGGGAATGCTCGGGATCGAGAGTTTCACACCCGTGCTAAATGTGCCGGAAGTGGCCATTCTCGGGGTGGGTGGACTGTTCCTGAAGCCAGTTCTCAAGCACGGCGAGGTCAAGCATGTGCAGGCGATCAACTTGAGTCTGACGGTGGATCACCAGACGGTGGACGGCGCCCCGGCGGCGCGGTTCCTCAAGGCGCTTTGCACCGGCCTTGAGCATGTGGAACTGATGTTGGCGGGGTAGGGGAAAGAAACAGCGGGCGTCGGGCGTCCTGAATCTTGGGAGTTTATCATGGATTATGATTTAATTGTGGTGGGTGGCGGGCCTGGCGGATATGTCGCGGCCGAGCGGGCAGGGGAGCACGGTAAAAAGGTGCTCTTGATTGAAAAGGGGCATCTGGGCGGAGTCTGTCTGAACTGCGGCTGCGTACCGTCCAAGACGCTGCTGAATTCGGCCAAGGTCTACCATTATGCCGCGCATGGTGCAGCCTACGGTGTCACGGTAGAGGGGGTAAAGTTCGACCTGGCCAAGGCTATGAGCCGGAAGCGCGAGGTGCTCGATACCTTGCGCAAGGGGATTGCCGGGCTGATGAAGATGAACAAGGTCGAGGTGGTGCAGGGCACGGCGAAACTGGTTTCCAATCGTGAAGTGCAGGTGGGTGACCGCCGCTTCACGGGTGAGAATATCCTCATCGCCACCGGCTCCTCGCCAGCGCGTCCACCGATCCCCGGGATCGACAACGCTTGCGTGTATGACTCCACCCGGCTGCTGGATCTTGAGAAAATGCCCGAGCGGCTGATCATTGTCGGTGGCGGGGTTATCGGCTGCGAGTTCGCCTGTTTCTTCGGCACGCTGGGCGTGCCGGTCAGCGTGATCGAAATGCTGCCCGAGATTTGTCCGGCGGTGGACGTCGAAGTGGCCAAGATGCTGCGTCAGGAATTGGGTAAGCGCAACATCACGTTCCATCTCGGGGCACGCGTGCTCTCGATCGGCGATGGCGAGGTCACCTTCGCCACGGGCGACAAGCAGGAAACCCTGCGGGCCGGCCATGTGCTGGTGGCCACGGGGCGTACCTGCAACGTGGCGGATCTGGGACTGGAGGCCGCCGGTGTGGATTTCGACCGGCGCGGCATCAGGATTGATGACCGTTGCGCGACCAACGTGCCCGGCGTATGGGCGATCGGTGATGCCACCGGTCGGCAGTGGCTGGCGCATTCGGCCTCGCGCATGGGCGAGGTGGTGGTGCATAATCTCTGCGGACGTCCCGACCGGATGCGGTACGACGCCATTCCCGGGGTGGTTTACACGACGCCGGAAGTCGCCACCGTCGGACTAACCGAGGCCGCCGCCAAGGAACGCGGGATTCCCGTCAAGACGGCCAAGCGACCGATGTCGGCCAGTGGTCGGTTCCTGGCCGAACATGCCGATGGGCGCGGCGTCTGCAAGGTTGTGGTTCATGCCGGGACGAATGCCCTGCTGGGGGTACACATGATTGGCGGGGCCTGCTCCGAGATGATCTATGGCGCGGTGGTGATGATCGAGAGCGAGATGCGGATCAACGAGATCGAGGATCTGGTCTTTCCGCATCCGACGGTGTCAGAGCTCATCCGCGAAACTGCATTGATGATTCACTAGGAAAACATTCATAAGTAAAAAAGAAAGAAGGATAAAATGCCGAAACATCTGATTGTCGATCCGTCCAAGGAACGTAAGCCGGGATTATTGAGTTTCCCGGACGTCCCGTTGAACCAGTACAAGGTGACCGTGGCGCAGGAAGCCAAAAAGCTGGGCAAGGCCAATGTGGTGGGCATGCTCGAGGACATGGTGCTGATCCGCGAGTTCGAGTTCATGCTCAACGAGATCAAGACGGCGGGTGCCTACCGGGGCATCGCCTACAACCATCCCGGACCGGCCCATCTGTCGATGGGGCAGGAAGCCTCGTCCGTCGGTCAGGCCTACTACCTGGGCGTCGAGGATCACATCTTCGGTTCGCACCGTTCGCACGGCGAGATCCTGGCCAAAGGCATGTCGGCGATCCGTAAGCTCGATGACGACACCCTGATGGGGATCATGAAGGGCTTCATGGGCGGTGAGTGTCTCTCGATTGTCGAGAAGCACGTCAAGGCGGGCGACGTCAAGACGTTGGCCCGGCAGTTCCTGGTCTACGGGGCGCTGGCGGAAATCTTTGCCCGCAAGCCCGGTTTCAACCGTGGTCTGGGCGGCTCGATGCACGCCTTCTTTACGCCCTTCGGCATTTATCCGAACAACGCGCTGGTGGGTGGGTCGGCGGATATCGCCGCCGGTGCGGCGCTGTTCAAGAAGGTCAACGGCAAGGCGGGCATTGTCATCGCCAACATCGGTGATGCCTCCATGGGCTGCGGGCCGGTCTGGGAAGCGCTCAACTTTGCCGCGATGGGGCAGTTCAGCACCCTCTGGCCCAAGGCGTACAAGGGCGGGTTGCCGATTATCTTCAACTTCATGAACAACTTCTACGGCATGGGTGGTCAGACGGTCGGCGAGACCATGGGGTACGATGTGCTGGCCCGCATGGGTGCCGGGGTGAATGCCGAGGCGATGCATGCCGAACGGATCGACGGCTATAATCCGCTGGCCGTGGCCGATGCCATCAAGCGCAAGACGGCGTTGCTCAAGAAGGGGCAGGGTCCCGTGCTGCTCGATACGCTGACCTACCGCTATTCCGGGCATTCCCCGTCCGACGCTTCGTCCTACCGTGGCAAGGACGAAGTCGATATGTGGCAGCAGCAGGACTCGATCGAGTGGTTTGCCAACGAGCTGAAGGCCGCCAAGGTGCTCGATACCGCTGCGGTGGAGTCGATCCGCGAGATCATTGCCGCCGTCACCACGCAGGCGTTGAAGCTGGCGATTGACGACAGCGTCTCCCCGCATGTCGAACCGCAGTTCATCGAATCGGTCATGTTCTCCAACAAACGCAAGCCTGTTCTGGATAGCCGCAAGCCCGAGCTGCTCGATGTCAGCGAGAACAACCCGCGCATCCAGCAGATTGCCCGACGCTCGCGGGCTGGTGTTGTGGATGGCAAGCCGGTCGCCAAGAACAAGGTGTACCAGTATCGTGACGGCATCTTCGAGGCGATCCTGCACCGCTTCAAGGAAGACCCCACCATGGTGGCCTATGGCGAGGAAAACCGTGACTGGGGCGGCGCGTTCGCCTGCTATCGCGGCTTGACCGAGGCGTTACCCTACAACCGCCTGTTCAACTCGCCGATCTCCGAGGCGGCGATTGTCGGTACCGGTGTCGGCTATGCCCTTGAAGGCGGACGAGCCCTCGTGGAACTGATGTACTGCGACTTCATGGGGCGTGCCGGGGACGAGATCTTCAACCAGATGTCCAAATGGCAGAGCATGTCGGCCGGTGTGCTGGACATGCCGTTGGTGCTGCGCGTCTCGGTGGGCTCGAAATATGGGGCACAGCACTCGCAGGACTGGAGCGCCCTGGTCAACCACATTCCCGGTCTGAAGGTCGTCTTCCCGGTGACCCCGTACGATGCCAAGGGCATGCTCAACACGGCACTGGCGGGCACCGATCCGGTGGTGTTCTTCGAGAGTCAGCGGTTGTACGATATCGGCGAGATGTTCGAGACCGAGGTGCCCGAGGGCTACTATGAAGTGCCGTTCGGTGCCCCCGCCAAGCGGCGCGATGGCAGCGACATCACCATCATCACGATAGGTGCCACGCTGTACCGTGCGCTTGAGGCGGCAGACATCCTGCAGTCGAAATATGGCATGAGCGCGGATGTGTGGGATTGCCGTTCGATCAACCCGTTGGATTACGAGCCGCTGGTGGCCTCGGTGAAGAAGACCGGACGCGTGCTGCTCTCGTCGGACGCCTGCGAGCGCGGATCGGTGATGCAGGGCATTGCCGCCAATCTGGCGCAGATGGCCTTTGATGATCTGGATGCCCCGCCGGTCGTGGTGGGCTCCCGCAACTGGATCACCCCGGCCTACGAGCTGGAAGAGGCCTTCTTCCCGCAGCCGGGCTGGCTCATCGATGCCATCCACGAGCAGATTGTCCCGTTGCCGGGACATGTGTCGGCCACCTCGCAAACCGCCGCCGAGAAGATGCGGCAGAACCGTCTGGGAGTATAAGCACATGACCCCGTTGCAAACGATTGTAAAACTCTCGCATGAGTTTGGCTCTCTGGATTATGTCAAGGGCGGGGGTGGAAACACCTCCGTCAAGGACGCCGGGACGCTCTGGGTCAAACCGTCCGGCACCACGCTGGGCGGATTGACCGAGGCGACGTTTGTCGCCATGAACCGTGCCAAGATCAATGCACTGTACGCCGTCAAGACACCCCCGGTCGCGGCAGCGCGTGAGGAACTGGTCAAGAACATGATGGCAGCGGCGGTCGAGAACGACGCCGGGCGTCCCTCGGTCGAGGCGCCCTTGCATAATGTGTTCGATGCCACGTACGTGGTTCACACCCACCCGTGTGCCGTCAATGGCCTGACCTGCGCCAAGGACGGGGAGTCGGCCTGCAAGCGCCTTTTTCCGGATGCGTTATGGGTTGACTACATCGACCCCGGCTATACGCTGTGCATGGAAGTGCGCAAGCGCATCGACGCCTATCGGACGGCGCACGGTCATCAGCCCGCGCTGCTCGTGCTCAAGAACCATGGCATCTTCATCGCGGCGGATACAGCGGATGAGATCCGGGCTCTTTACGGCAGGGTCATGGATACCCTGAGAATGGTCTATAAATCGGCGGGTATCTCGCAGGCCCTGGAGATCGACAATGCCCCGGCGAATCCGGCGATCGAGTCGCAGATCACGGCACTGTTCGGGGTGGATGCCGCCTTCACGGCGTCGTGTGGCCTGTTTGCCGATGCGCCGGGACCATTGACACCGGATCATCTGGTCTATGCCAAGGCGTTCCCGTTCACCGGGCCGTTGACGGCGGCGGCCGTCTCGCAATACAAGGCCGAGCGGGGGTATGCCCCGAAGGTTGTCGTCGCTGGCGGACGGGTCTATGGGATTGGTACCTCGCAGAAGAATGCCGACCTGGCGCTCGATCTGGCGCAGGATGGTGCCCTCGTGCTCAAGCTGACGGCGGCCTTCGGCGGGGTTGAATACATGACGGATGCCGCCCGTGAGTTTATAGAGAACTGGGAGGTCGAGTCGTATCGCCAGCGGCAGGCAGGCTGAGAGCGAGGCGTATGGACCGGGTTATCCTGCATGTTGATATGGATGCGTTCTTTGCATCCGTCGAGCAACTCGATAATCCGGGCCTGCGCGGGCTTCCGGTCGTGGTCGGATCGCCCGCTGAACAGCGCGGCGTGGTGGCGGCTGCCAGCTACGCAGCGCGGCGGTTTGGTATCCATTCGGCCATGCCGATGGGCGAGGCTGTGCGCCGTTGCCCCGGACTGGTGATTATTACGCCGCGTCGCGAGCGCTACCAGGAGATCTCAAATGCCGTCTTCGGCATTTTTGAGCGGTTCACACCGGAGGTCGAGCCGCTGTCGATCGACGAGGCGTTCCTGGATGTCTCCGGGGCGCAGGCGCTCTTTGGCGGCGGCGAGGACATCGCCCAGGCGATCCGGCGCATGATCCGCGAGGAGATCGGGTTGACGGCATCGGTGGGCGTGGCCACAAACAAGTTCCTTGCGAAGATCGCCAGCGATATGCACAAGCCCGATGGATTGACGCTGGTGCCATCCACACGCGAGGGGATCCTGACCTTCCTGTCGCCCCTTCCTGTCGGACGCATCTGGGGCGTGGGGGTGGTCCTGCAGCGCCGGTTGAACGAGGCGGGGTTCATGACCATCGGTGATTTGCAGCGAACCACGCTGCCCGTGCTGGACGCCGTGGTCGGACGGCATACCGCCGAACAACTGCTGCGACTCGCCTATGGCGAGGATGCGCGCGAACTGCAGACCGAGTCGGAAGAAAAAAGCATTTCCAAGGAACACACCTTCAGTCGCGATGTCCGCGAGCTGGAGCGGGTGGAGAAAATGCTGCTTGAACTGGTGGACGAGGTGGGGATGCGCCTGCGTGAAAAATCACGGTATGCCGGGACGGCGCGACTGAAGGTACGATGGCATAATTTCAAGACCATCACTCGCCAGCAGGTACTGAATCCAGCCTGCTGTGATGATTTCACGCTCCGGGCCGTCGCCCTGGCACTCCTGCATGAGGAGGGGCTTGCCGGCCGGGCCGTCCGGCTGATCGGGTTCGGCGTCAGCGACCTGCAGGATCGTCCGCCGGAACAGTTGTCGCTGTTCGGTGGCGATGATGTGCAGCGGCAGAAACGCGAGCGGCTGAGTCACTCGGTCGATCAGTTGCGCCGCAAGTTCGGTCCGGATGCCCTGCGGCATGGCCGCTGACATGACAAACAGGTGTTTGCGGGTGGCAGCAGAACCTGCTCTCTGTCAGTTCGTCGAGTAGGGCGGCTGCGGCCTTGTAATGGGCAAGACATGCCATGCGAGCGACCGTTGCCATTATCACCCCCTGCCAGAAGCCGCCTTGCCACGCTATCTGTCACGCTCAAAAATGTGCCATACGAATTGCCTGTTCGTTTCAGGCTAGGCTTGATTGCGGGGGGAGGGGATGGTATTAATCTGGAGCTTGTTTGCTAGTTCTAATCGGGAGCGTGAAAGATGTCCATGCCAATTTGTCTTCGGGGGGGATCCGCATTTTCTGAATATCGTCTCGTGGCGCTGCGGGAGCGGCTACAGGCCGTCGAGCCTGCCATCGCGGACGTGGAGGCCGAATATGTTTATTTCCTGGACGCCAGGGAGGCCCCTTCCGAGGCCGACCGTCAGAAGACAGACGCCTTGTTGAGCGTGGTTCCCGGCATTCTTGAACCTGGCGGGTTCCATGTCACCCCACGTAAGGGAACCATCTCCCCGTGGTCGTCGAAGGCCACCGATATTTTCCAGAATTGCGGGCTGGTTTGCATTACTCGCGTCGAACGGGGGATCTATTACCGGATGCTTGCGGCGGAGGGTCGTGTGCTGGGGATTGCCGAGTTTCGACCGGCACTGGCACTGCTGCATGACCGGATGACCGAGGGCGTGTATACTGATATTTCGGATTTATTCGCGCATCCAGAGCCGGCCCCCTATCGCACGGTCGATATCCTGGGCGGCGGCGAAGCGGCCTTGCAGGAGGCCAACCGGACGATGGGCTTGGCGCTCAGTCAGGACGAAGTCACCTATCTGCTGGAGGCCTATCGGCGGATCCAGCGTAATCCGACGGATGTCGAGCTTGTGATGTTCGGGCAGGTCAATTCCGAGCATTGCCGCCACAAGATTTTCAATGCCGAGTGGGTCATCGACGGCCAGCGCCAGGATCGCACGCTCTTTGGCATGATCCGCCATACCCATGCCACGCATCCTGGCAATACGCTGGTGGCGTACAAGGACAACTCGGGCGTGATGGCCGGGTTTGAGGATGTCTGGTTCCAGGTGCGGCGTGACGGGTCGCAGGTGTATGCCTTCAGCAAAGGGCAGACCGATATCCTGATGAAGGTCGAGACCCATAATCATCCGACAGCGATTGCGCCCTATCCTGGTGCGGCCACGGGGGTGGGTGGCGAGATCCGTGACGAATGCGCCACCGGCATCGGCGGCAAACCCAAGGCTGGGTTGTCCGCCTTCATGGTCTCTAACCTGCGCGTACCGGGCTACCGGATGCCCTGGGAGCGCGACATTGCCGAATTCCCGGAGCGGCTGGCGACGCCGCTGCAGATTATGCTGGAAGGGCCGATCGGCGGTGCCAATTTCGGCAATGAGTTCGGGCGCCCGCAGTTGTGCGGTATCTTCAAGACGTTTGAGGATGTACACAACGGCCGCTATCGCGGCTATCACAAGCCGATCATGGTGGCCGGGGGCATGGGCAACATCAAGCGCATCCACGTCAACAAGCACGCCATTCCCGAGAATGCCTGCATCCTCCAGCTGGGTGGCCCGGCCATGCGTATCGGGCTGGGCGGCGGGGCTGCTTCCTCGATGGATACCGGCAGCAATGCCGCCGATCTGGATTTCGATTCCGTGCAGCGGGGCAATGCCGAAGTGGAACGGCGCTGCCAGGAGGTCGTGGACGCCTGCATCGCGATGGAGACGGCCAACCCGATCCTTAGCATCCACGATATCGGTGCGGGCGGCCTTTCCAATGGCTGTCCCGAACTGGTTGAAGCGACCGGCGGGGTCTTCCAGTTGCGCCGGATCCATAACGAGGATCGCTCGATGAGCCCGATGGAAATCTGGTGCTGCGAGGCCCAGGAGCGCTATGTGCTGGCTGTGATGCCCGATGCGCTCGACACCTTCCTGGCCCTTTGCGAGCGCGAGCGCTGTCCGGTTGCCGTGATCGGACAGACGACCGGCGACGGGCATCTGACGCTTGAGGATTCGCATTTCGGGAACAAGCCGATCGACATCGAGCTCGGGGTTATCCTAGGCAAGCCGCCGCGGATGCTGCGCGACGTCAAGCGTTTGCCTGCTGCGGCAGGTGGGCTCGACCTGCCAGGGCTGAAACTGGACGACGCCATCGCCCGTGTCCTGCAATTACCGGCCGTGGCCAATAAGCGTTTCCTGATCACGATTGCCGACCGCAGTATTACCGGGATGGTGGCTCGCGACCAGATGGTGGGCCCCTGGCAGACGCCGGTGGCCGATGCCGCTGTGACCGTGACTTCTCTATGTTCGACGCATGGGGAGGCCATGGCCATGGGAGAACGTACGAATGTGGCCCTGATTTCGGCACCCGCCTCGGGGCGACTGGCCATTGGCGAGGCGTTGACTAACCTGGCGGGGGTGGCGATCGGTGATATCGGCCAGATTAAGCTCTCGGCGAATTGGATGTGCGCGTGTGGCGAGGAGGGCGAGGATGCCGCCTTGTTCGATACCGTCCGTGCCGTGTCCATGGAGCTTTGCCCGGCTCTCGGGATTGCGATTCCGGTCGGTAAGGACTCGCTCTCGATGCGTACCGTCTGGCGCACGGGGGAGGGGGCCGATCAGAAGATGACGGCACCGCTGAGTCTGATCATCAGTGCCTTCGCCCCGGTAACGGATGCCTGCCGGACCGTGACCCCCGATCTGAAGCGTGGAGGTTCGCAACTGCTGCTGATTGATCTGGGGCAAGGGCGCAACCGTATGGGCGGCTCGGCACTGGCACAGGTCTATAACCAGTTGGGTGGAGAGGCTCCGGATGTCGACGATCCCGCCTTGCTGAAAGCCTTTTTCGCGGCGATGCAACAACTGATACAGGAGCGTCAGATCACTGCCTATCACGACCGGTCTGACGGCGGCTTGCTGGTCACGCTGGCGGAAATGGGTTTTGCCGGTCGGCGCGGCATGGAGGTTTCGCTCGACGGGCTCGGTCGGGATGTCGTCTCGATCCTATTCAGCGAGGAGCTGGGTGGCGTTCTGCAGGTTCTGGATCGGCATATGGACCGTGTTCAGGCGGTCCTTGCGCAGCATGGTCTGGGTGGCGTCTCGCATGTCCTCGGGCGTGTTGATGAAACGCACAAGCGCCTACGGTTCACGCACGGCGGTGCGATGGTCTATGATGGCAGCCTGATGGCGCTTAACCGGCTCTGGTCAACCCTGACGATGCAGATGCAGAGTCTGCGTGATAATCCGGAATGCGCACGGGAAGAGTTTGACCTCTTGTTGGACGAGGATTATCCGGGATTGCACTTCTCACTGGGGTATTGCCCGGATGTTCCCACCGTCGCCCCTGCTCATCGCCCGCGCATGGCGATCCTGCGTGAACAGGGGATCAATGGCCAGGTCGAGATGGCGGCCGCTTTTGACAGGGCTGGCTTCGAGTGCGTGGATGTCCACATGACCGATCTGCTGTCCGCGCGTATCGACCTGGCCGATTTCGCCGGCCTGGTGGCCTGCGGGGGATTCTCCTATGGCGATGTGCTGGGGGCTGGCTCGGGGTGGGCCAAGTCGATCCTGTTCAACAACCGTTTGCGGGATATGTTCAGTGCATTCTTCAGCCGTCCGGAAACCTTTACGCTGGGCGTTTGTAACGGATGTCAGATGGTGTCCCAGCTCAAGTCGATCATCCCGGGGGCGGAGGCGTGGCCGGTGTTCACCCGTAACCGCTCCGAGCAGTTCGAGGCACGTTATGTGGAGGTCGAGGTCATGCGCTCGCCGTCGGTCCTGTTCCGGGGTATGGAAGCGTCGCTTATCGGGATTGCCGTGGCTCACGGGGAGGGCTTTGCAAACTTCAGCCAGCAAGGCTCGCTAGATACCGTAAACGAACAGAACCTAGCCACGCTGCGGTATGTGGATGGGCGGGGACGGCCGACGATGCGCTATCCTCAGAATCCCAACGGCTCGATTGGCGGGCTGACGGGATTGACGACCACGGACGGGCGGGTGACGGTGATGATGCCGCATCCCGAGCGCGGATTCCGCTCGCTGCAGTTGTCGTATCGGCCAGCCGCCTATTGCGAGGGCGAGGCCGGTCCCTGGATGCGCCTGTTCGAGAATGCCCGCACGTTTGTCCAGTGATCCTCGATGAGCAAGCCGTGCGTGATCGCGAGAGTCGGGTGCACGTGTGTCAGGCGTGGAAGGAGCGGACTGGCGCGCTATCGGTAGCGCTGCCAGCCAGCTTGCGCTGCTGCATGACGGTGCGCAGTTCCTCTCGCACCCGTTCACGTACGGTGATTGCAAGTTCAATGTTCCGAGCAAGCAGCTCGCTGAGTTGACGGGCCAGTGTTTCGCGCATACCCTTGTCCTCCACATCCATCACCCGGTGCAAAAGATCATCGTGCTGCTGGGCAAGCCGCAGCGCCGCCTCCCCATCCTGATTGTTCAGCGCCTTGCGGATGGCATGATCCAGTTCAAGAATTTCGTGCATAAGCGCCATTCGTCCTATCCCGAAAAATTAAAACTACTGGTGCGCTCGACCGGAATCGGTTCCGGCTCCTGTCCCCGTGGCATCGACTCCATGGCCTGCGCCCACCCGTCACGCAGCTCGGAGATCATCCGATGGACATCCTCCACAGGGCGGCGCTGCCCCTGCGTATTGGCTTCGATCAGATGCTGGAGCATGAAGCTGTATAGTCGCTCTATCTGGATCGCCATTTCGCCGCCCCGCTCAACATCCAGAGAGCAGGCCAGCTCGGTGATATAGTTCTGCGCCTGCAGCAGGTGTTTATTCACGCCTTGCATCCGTTTGAGATCGTCAATGTCATCAAACGCGTCGAGAGCCCATGACAGGCTGCGCAAGCAACCATCATAAAGCATCAGGATCAGTTCCATCGGCGAGGCCGATAGCACTTTCTGGGATTCATACTGCAGACCAATCATACGGCAACCTCCATTCGGCTTTCTGTTTTAATACATTCCGCCGAAGCGGATGAAGAGTCAAGCTGCGTCAGCACGGTTTCGATGAGTTCCTGGGAGAACTCGCAGGCGTCCGCGACCGCATTGTAGAAATCACGCCAGCGGCGATGGCTGCGCACGGCGGGCGACATGGCCCGTTCCTCCGTCGTCAGCATACGTTCGGTCAGGGCGTTGGAGACACCCTCCAGGCGGGCCTCCAGCAGATCCATGATAGGGTCGGTCTTCAGGCGGGCGTCCACCGGGGCAACACTGGCGAGATGCGCCCGCAATAACGTCTCCGGATCCTTCACGGCACCCGGCCGACGCATGAGCATGATCATCTGATTGCACACCATGGCGGCCTTCATGCAGTCGATCCGCAAGGATTGCAGGGTGGGAATATCGCCACGCAGCCCCTCGATGCAGGTGGCGCTGCGCTGTTGATTCCCGGCCTGCCCCTCATAGATCGTGGCAATGCGCGCGGCGGCATCAAAGGGATCGCTGGTAAACGATTCCAGGGCTTCCGGGCGAGCCAGTTCCATCCCGTCAATGCGGGCACCCGCGTTATTGAGATTGATGAAACGGATCTCCGGATGATCGGAAACGAATTCCTTGGCAAACCCGATATAGTGAAACATTTGCCGGTTGGTCTTGACGGTGTCCTGGTAATTTCCCGGCACATCGAAATAGGTCATGCCAGGGCGCAACGCCCCGGTACTCTGTCCTGCTGCATGGGTCTTTCCATCGGGCGGATAGCTCAAATCAAAACCTGCCGTTACCACAAGGTTGCAACCCAGCGCCACCGCCACCGACATGGCTGCCGTCGAGACATTGCCGCCGGGATAGATCTCTCCCTGTTCCCCGAGCTTCGGACGGAGCCACTGGGGGAGGCTCATGGAAACCAATTCCATGAAGAAGACCCGGTCGATCGAGTTGATCACCTCCGGTTCGGTAAAACAGCTTGCCGCCACAGGAACGCCGGGACGCTTGTGTGCGAAATGCTTCTTCACCATCGCCTGACCGTCCCCCGTCACAAATAGATCCGGAGAGATGCCATTGCTTCGCAAATGATTGCACACACGGCCTACGGCAATCACGACGAACCGCTTGCGCAGCGCTTTTATAAAGGGCAATGCATCGTTCAGTGAGGGGCCAGCGGCAATTACCAGCGCCGGTTTCCCTTTAAATTCTTCAAACAATGATGAAAGCGGCGCATGCCGCAGGATCTGGGGGATATTGCGTACGGTCTGTTCCTGCCATTCGGCACCGAAGCGCAGGCGCGTCGAAAGGTCGCAGGCCTGGAAACGGATTAACTCACGGGCAACCTTGGTCATCTCGGTGGCCATGGCAAGATCTTCTGGAGAAACCGTCATCGCATCCAGCAGGCGGATGCGTGGCTGGCGTGAGAAATCCGCCGTGCTGAGGAAACGCTCGGCCGACGCTACATTCGACTCGGCGGGATCAATCCGGAGGCGCTTGGAACGGATGGCGGCGGCCAGGACTGGGCTGTCGACCGCATTCAGCGCACTGACCAGCTTGGAGAGATCGTTCTCCAGCAGCAAAATGCTCAAGGATTCCTTGAGTTTCAAAAGGGGTTCAATTAAATGTACCTGGGCAATACCCGGTACAATCACAACGTTTGGAGAGGGAATAATCTTCCCAAGCCATTCGCGAACGACGGCAACCGGATCGTCAGCGATGGCAACAGGCACAACGGAAGGGGGTTCCGGTACTACAGGAGCTAATACTCCCGCCGCATCGGCGTCCGTCTCCTTCAAGGCCTGTAACCATGACGATTCCATCAGGCTCCTTTATCCTCGGTCGTCATCGACATGGATGCATCTTCCCTGATCATCTCCTCGACATGCTGCTTCAGGCCTGGGATGGCCTCCGCGAAGTGATTCAACGAGAGGGGTAACATAACCCCGAAGATGTGCTTGATCACGTCGGGATCATTGATGTTGATCGAATCCTCCAGGGAGGTCATCACGCTCTGTAACTCAGCCCTAGCTTGGGTCCAGCAGGCCCCTGCCTTACCGTCAAAATCACCTAGTGTGGCGTGCAAGGAATGTTGAAAGCCAGCCAAGGCTGCCACATCCTGGCATAACGCAGGCAGGCTGATCATGGCCGACAGATCGGGCCACAGGGAGGCGATCTGCTTGCTACGGTCCATCATCCCAAGGACCCCGGAGGACGATTGGTCGAGAGAATACAACGTGTATTCCTCAAAAGAGTTGACTTCCGTGGAAGCCATCGGTGTCGCTGTCGTCATGGCGGTTTCCTTTTCAGCGAATCTACAGACCGGCTCCGCCCAATGCGGAACCGGTCTTTCGATTCAGTCCCTTACCCGATCAACTGCATCACGCTCTGAGGCAGTGAATTCGCCTGCGCCAGCATCGCGGTGCCGACCTGGGTCAGGATCTGATACTTCATGAACATGGTGGATTCAAGCGCCATATCCACATCGCGGATCTGACTCTCGGCACCCATCATGTTCTCCTGGTAGGTACGGACACCTTCCAGGGAGTGCCCCAGACGGCTGGCTTCCGCCCCCATCACGGCGCGCTTGTTGCTGACATGGTCGATCGCCAGCTTCAACACGGCGGTTGCCTTCATGGCATCCGCCTGGGATCCAATGGTGATGCCACCATTGAAGGCGCTGGTCGCATTGGCGCCGCCGTTGAGCACGGAGGCCCACGTCACGTCAACGGTCGCCCCGACGGTGAACTGGCCGCAGGAGAAGTTGATCTTGGTCTCACCGATCGCGGATGTACTCCCGCGATGCAGGGAAATCGACGCCCCGCAGAACAACTGTCCTGGATCCGCACCGACCTGGGTAACCAGTCCTGTATTGCCTTGGAACAGATTGGCGGTATTGAACTTGCCACGTGCCAGGCTGCCGGTTGTGATGCGGATGATTTCCGCCTGCATATTCTCGAACTCAACCTGCAGATTGTCACGATCTGTCTGCGTCTTCGTTCCATCGTTGGCCGCCACTGCCAGCTCATTCATCCGGTGCAGCATGTCATGGATCTTCTGCATCCACGAATCGGCTGTGCGCATGTACGCAATACTGTTCTGAATGTTCTGGGCAGCCATGCCCGAATTGCGGATCTGCGAACGCATGCGCTCGCTGATCGCCAGACCGGCTGGGTCATCCGCCGCCGTCTTGATGCGCAGGCCGCTGGACAGTTTGCCCATCGAGTTGCGCATGTTGCTGACGCTGGCCGAGTAGTTGACCCACACACCAAAAGCCGGAACGTTATTGTAGACTTGCATTTGTATCCTCCTTGATTTATTTCATTTTTCGGGCATCCTTGCCCATTTTTGTTTACCACAACCTGTTGATTCACCGGACCCTCTGCGGAGCGCCTATCGCTCCGGTGCGCCGTTCCGGCATAACGACGTACTTAACCCACATCGCCGTTCTTCTGTCGCTCACCTCCTTTGCTTTTATCTGTTCCAACACGCCAGCGTTATTTCTTTCGCCCTCGGAACATGTCTGCGAATGCTTCCATTCCTGACTTGTCCGGACCGGCAGCCAGCCGGTTCTCCGCCTGGATCGCCTCGAAAACCTCTTTCCTGAACACCGGGATGCTACGGGGTGCCACAAACCCCAGTCGTACCTGGTCCCCGTGGATGCCCAGCACGCGGACCTCCACATTGTCGCCAATCATCACACTCTCTTCCAACGTCCTTGTTAGTACCAGCATAGCGGCCCTCCCTGGCCTTGAATGTTATCGATAAGATTGAGAAAAATGAGATCATTCTCGTTCTCCTTGTCCTCACCGGCAAGCCAATTCGACGTGTGGCCTTCTTGCACCCAGTCCGCCGTCATCCTGCTCATCGGCCTCATCCTCGATCTTTTCGAGCGCATCCCAGATGCGATAGCGTACCGGATAGGCTTGACCGTCGCAAAGAATCTGCTTGCCGATCGAGTTCTCTATATTGATGGCGAGGGGTCCCTGCAGATTTGCCGTGGTCTCGCGGGCATCCATACGCACCGTCACAATGCTGAGCAGCATCAGCGT
>DIZZ01000111.1 GCA_002428045.1 Verrucomicrobia bacterium UBA6015 | reverse complement strand
GCTCTCCAGGCTCGCTATCCCTTTGACAATATCCTCATTGACATGGCACTGGACCGACTCCGCCGCCACGCGGATCGCATGATAAACCGCGTGCCGCGACGAGCGCCCATGCGCAATGATGCAAATACCGTTGACCCCCAGCAAAGGCGCCCCGCCATAGGATTCCGGATCCAACTGCCGCTTCAGGTTCCTGAACGCCCCGCGCAGCAGCAGGCAGGCACTCTTGCGGATCCAGTTCGCCGTCAGTTCGCGCTTGAGCCAGGACGTGACCGCGGTGGCCGTGCTCTCGGATGTCTTCAGGACGATGTTGCCGACAAAACCATCGCAGACAATGACATCCGTGTCGCCCTCGAAAATATCGCGCCCCTCCACATTCCCGCGGAAGTTCAACGGCGATTTCTGCAGGCTGGCAAACGTCCTTTTGGTGACTTCATTGCCCTTCGAATCCTCGCCACCGATACTCAGCAGCCCGACCACCGGACGCTCCCGTCCGAGGATGACCCGCGAGTAGACGCTGCCCATCATCGCGAACTGCACCAGTTGTTCAGGTGTGCAATCCAGATTGGCGCCGGCATCCACCAGGACCACCGGGCTTTTCTGCGTCGGCATGACCGTCGCGATCGCCGGACGGTCGACCCCGGCCAGCGTCCGCAGCTTCAGCGTGCTGGCGGCAACCGCCGCCCCCGTGTTGCCCGCCGACATGACCGCATCCGCCTCGCCGGACTTGACCATTTCCGCGGCCCGGCCGATCGAGGAGTCCTTCTTGCGCCGCACGGCCAAAGCCGGGGCCTCCCCCATCTCGACGACCTCGGACGCATGACGGATCTGGATCTTCGGCGAGATCTCCCCGAGACTGGCCAGTTCGGCGCGTATCGCCTTTTCATCCCCGACCAGGTAAAGCGTTTCGACATTAGGAAGGGCCGCCGCCAGCACTGTTCCGGCGACCACTTCGCGCGGCGCGTAATCGCCGCCCATGGCATCAACAGCTATTCGCATCATGAACCTGGGTTAGTCCGATTCAACGGTGAGCACCTGCACACCGCGATACTGACCGCATTTCGGGCACACCCGGTGCGGCTGCTTCGGGGCGCTGCACTCGGGACAAGCCTGGCCTACCCGTATGGTTGAGGCATGCGACCCCTTGCGGGCCCTGCATTTCCGCTTTGACGATTTTCTTTTTGGCACAGCCATAACACACTCTCCTTTTTCCTATAAACCGACTAAAGCCGCCCAGCGGTTATCCGCAGGCGGCTTGCATTCACACGTCGTCTCGTTCCAGTTCACTCCACACTGCGGGCATAAGCCCTTGCACGCCGGATCACAAATCGGATACGACGGGAAAGCGATCATCATAGCCTCACGGATATCTTCGGTCAAGTCTACATATTCAGGGGACGAAACCACCGACTGATCGTAATGATACGCCAGATTACCGAGCGCCCCATCAAACCGGCAGTCGCACCGGCGGCAACGCAGCCGCAATGCCGCCTCGAGCGTTCCATCCACAAGGAGCTCGTCCGTAACCACCAACGCCCGCAGACGGTAATGGATCGGTCCGGCGCAACACACCGGGTCGTCGGCGGAGGACTCGAGGATCTCCGGCGGAAGCTCCCCTTCAAATGCGGCCCCCTCGTTGGGCAGGTCATTCAGATGTATTTTCATCGCCGTCCTCCTTTGCTCTCGCCGCCGGTTCACTGTTCACGGGCTGGCCGAACTTCCGGGCCAATGCCCGCTGCACCGCCGGCGGGACAAAGTCCGCCGTCCGCCCGCCCAGCCCGGCCACTTCCTTGACCGTGCTGGAGCTGACGTAGCTGTGGTTCTCCTTCGGCATCATGAACAACGTCTCGATTTCCGGCGCCAGTTTGCGGTTGGTGAGCGCCATCTGGAACTCATATTCGAAATCCGAATAGGCCCGCAACCCGCGGATCAGCACGCCCACCGACTTGGCCCTTGCATAATTGATCAGCAACCCGTCGAAGATCTCGACCGTCACGTTGCCAAGCGCCATCCGGTCGACAACCTCGCGGATCATGCCAGCCCGTTCATCGGCGCTGAACAGTGTCTTTTTCATCGTGTCGGCCGAAACCGCGACAATCAGGTTGCCGAATATCTCGGAGCAACGGGTGACCAGATCCAGATGCCCGAACGTCAGCGGGTCAAATGTGCCCGCATAAATCGCCAGACGCGTCATGCTGCCATCTCCTTTTTCCGGTATGTCCTCAGGCAGGTCCGCCCGTAATCCCGCTCACGCATCAGTTCCCAACCTACCGCCACCGGCACCGTCTCCCTGGCCCCCTGCTCCAGTACCAGCAGACCGCCGGGTGCCACCAGCGGATGCCGCCCCCCGGCCAGCAGCTCCAGCAGCTTGCCCGCCAACCCCTCCACCCCATCGCGCAACGCATAAGGCGGATCCGCGAATATCACGTCAAACCCGCGCTCACCACGCCACCCGCGGCAAAACGCGAACACATCCTGGCAACGGCATTCCCCCGCCGCCCTGCTATCCAACAACGAGCCCACATTGTCTTTCAACGTCGTGAACACGCGACGATCCTGCTCAACCCAGCAGACTCGCCCGGCCCCGCGGCTCGATGCCTCGAGACCAACCGCGCCCGATCCGGCAAACAAATCCAGGAAGTCGGCACCCCCGATGACGGACTGCAACGAGGAGAACAAGGCCTCCCTGACACGGTCCTGCGTCGGCCTGACATGGTCGCCCGGCGGTACCCGCAGGCGCCGTCCGCAAAGACTGCCACCCGTAATTCGCAACAGACCCGCCATTGATCGCCCGGCCCGGTTATGCCTTGACCCAGCGCTGGCGCGACATCAGGAAATCGAGATATTGCGCCCGCTCGAACATCACCGGATCGCCCTCGAACCCTTGCTGGCTGAGCTTGCCGCGGAAATCCTCCACCGACGCATACCCCTTGGCATCCATCCAGGCGCTCAAGCCGTCAACCAGGCTCGTGAGATGCCCGATCCCGTTGCGGAACAGCGTCGACGCCACCTGCGTGACCGTCGCCCCCGCCAGCAGCGCCTTGACCACATCACGGGACTCCATGATGCCGGTGTTGGCCGCCATGTCCAGCGAAAGCTGTCCGTAGAGCAGGCCGATCCAGCGCAGCGGCACCCGCATTTCCGCACTGGTGCTGTAGGTCATCTCGTGCAGGACCGTCTCCTTGTCCGGATCGATTTCCGGCTGCAGGAAGCGGTTGAACATCACGACCCCGTTGGCTCCCGCATCCTCGATCTTGCGGATGACATTGCCGACGGATGTATAGAAGGGACTGATCTTCACCGCGATCGGCAACTCGACTTCGGCCCGGACCGACGCCACAATATCCAGCATCTGCTGCTCGGCAGCGACGCCATCGCGCTCAATATCCGCCTCGACCGTGTAATAATTCAATTCCAAGCCATCGACACCCGTGTCGGCAAGCTGTTTAGCATACTTGATCCAGCTTCCCGGCGAGACCGCATTCAAGCTGCCGATCAATGGCATTTTCGTCGCCGCACGCGTCCGCTCGACCCAGAAGAGATGTTCCTTCGCCTCGCCATGGCTGATCGCCGGGAAATAGGAAAGCGCCTCGGCATACGAGTCGGATCCCTGCGACAACGCCTCGTCGAGATCGCCGATCTCGTGGCGGATCTGCTCCTCGAACAGGGAACGGATCACCAGCGCGCCGGCCCCCGCCTCCTCGGCACGGATAATATTGTCCACCTTGCTGGACAACGCACAAGCCGCCACCATTACGGGATTCTTCAGCGCAATCCCCATGTAAGTCGTAGATAAATCCGCCATGATGTTTTTCTCCCGGAATCCCGTCGCCAGCGCGACGTTTCTGTTAACAATCACCCACGTTGATAAGAGGGTCGCCCTTGACCAAGCATTATGATTACCACACAGCGCCCTCTGCGCATAGCAAAAAATCGCATGGAGCAAGGCGATGGGTGCATGTCACTTGATTTTGAGATTGAAACCGCATGAGAACTTTGCAAGTCTGATGCACCCGAAAATATGGGTGCGTTGGTTGCCACGTTTGAGCATCATCGGAGTGAATTGGAGGGATAAGGCATGATTGCGGAGCAACCGTTTCTAGTGCCGATACCGGAGGCAAGCGATGCCCCGGAAGCGTTGCCAGTGTCGGTGATGACGACAGCGGGGCTGGTTGCGGCGCAGGGATCCGGTGTGGCTTTGAAATGCCTCACGGTGGTTGGCATCGGTGCGTCGGCAGGTGGACTTGAGGCCATTGAGTCGTTCTTCAAGGCCGCTCCGGTCTATAGTGGAATGGCGTTTGTGGTGATCCAGCATTTGTCTCCCGACTACAAGAGCCTGATGGTTGAACT
>DIZZ01000070.1 GCA_002428045.1 Verrucomicrobia bacterium UBA6015 | reverse complement strand
GCCCCCATCGCATGCATCATCGCCACCAACCGCGTCATGAACTGATGCTTGGCGACGTATTCCGGGCTCCCTGTCTGCAACGGGTCAACCGTCCGCCAGTCGCGTCGCTTCCACGGCTCAAGATCCGACTCCAGCCGCCAGACGCGCCCCTCCACCCACTCGCGAACCTCGCCATAGGCTCCGAAATTCTCGTCATAGAACGAGGCGTAGGTATCGGCCACCGCATCCGCCTCACCGAAAACCTCCCTGGCCGCCAGGCGCAACACCTTCGGCCACAACAATCCGCTGCGGCAGGCGCTGGGCAGCACTTGGGCGCTGAAAGGAGCCTGGAAGGCAATCCAGTAGATCAGGTTACGGAACATCACCGCGAAGCGCCCCGGCGGGACCAGGATTTTCACGGCATACACCTTGCCCATGGTCAACCCGTGCGCCTCGGCCCCTCCTTTCGATAACGCAATGGATTCAAGCACACAGCGATAGACCTGACCCGCAAAGCCGCCACCCACAAACTTCTCCACCCGGAAGGTCGCCTTTGCAGGCACCTCCGGCCAGGCGGTGGTCAGCGCCAGTTGCAGGGCGTCCCCCGACTCATACCGCCGCAAGCGATACGAGATATGGAGGGCTCCCCGCCGAATCCGTGCGATCAATTCTCCACAAAGCGTCTTGGAATATTCGATTTTTGCCATGATCCATCCTTATTCGTGATCCGTCTGTTTGACGGCCCCGCGCCGCTGTTTGCATTCCGCATGTTTATGCTTATCATCCAGCACTTTAGCCTGCTGGCGACGGGAGCGCCGCCGTTTCTGCCGGCGGATCCGCTCCGCCTCCTGTTGGCGCTTGCTCTGGGCACCGCGCAATTGCTCATCCAGGCGCTCGCACAGCAATTTGCGGGCATAATAGCGATTCAGGTCCCGGGACCGGCTCGACTGGCATTTGATCTCGATCCCGCTAGGGGCATGTCGCAAATAGACACAGGACGACGTCTTGTTGATCTTCTGCCCGCCACTGCCCGCCCCAAGGATAAAACGTTCGGTCAGATCCTCTTCCCGGACATTGACCGACGCCATCAGCACCTTGAGTTGTTCACGCTTTTCCGAACTTACAAACACTTCTGCCATAATCCCACCAGCCCCACGCCGCTTAAAAAATATGAACTTATAGACGTATTCATTCGCAGTGTCGAGATTTCACGTTGGACAATATCATTAAATGTTGATTTTTTATTGTCATCCGACTCTGTTTATGAGAGATTTTAAAGTCAATCTAAGCAATACCACACCAAAAGGAGAGTCTATAATGGCCGTAAAGAAAGTCGCATTATTAACCGCAGGTGGCCTGGCCCCCTGCCTGTCCTCGGCAATTGCCGCCCTGATCGAGCGCTATACCGACGTGGCTCCCGATGTGGAGATCATCTGCTACCGGGCCGGATACAAGGGGCTTTTGACGGGCGATAGCTTCACCGTGACCCCCGAGATGCGCGCACAGATCGGTGTGCTGTACCAGCACGGTGGCAGCCCGATCGGCAACAGCCGGGTCAAGCTGACCAACGTCAAGGACTGTCTCAAACGCGGCTTGATCCGCGACGGGCAGGATCCCCTTGCCGTGGCCGCCGAGCAACTGACCACCGATGGCGTGGATGTGCTGCACACGATCGGCGGGGACGATACCAACACGACGGCCGCCGATCTGGCCGCCTATCTCAAAAAACACAATTACAAACTGACCGTGGTCGGCCTTCCCAAGACGATTGACAATGATGTCTATCCGATCAAGCAGAGCCTGGGAGCCTGGACGGCCGCCGAGGAAGGCGCTCAATTCTTCGCCAATATCGTGGCCGAGCACAACGCCAATCCCCGCATGCTGATCATCCACGAGGTCATGGGCCGCAATTGCGGCTGGCTGACCGCCTACACGGCGCGCATCTACAGCGAGTATCTCAACGAATTGAACTTCCTGCCCGGAATGGGACTTACGCACGAGCGCAAGGAGATCCATGCCATCTATATCCCCGAAATGTCCATCGACCTGCAGGCGGAAGCCAAGCGGCTGCGGGCCATCATGGATGAGGTGGACTGCGTCAATATCTTCCTTTCCGAAGGGGCTGGCGTGGACACCATCATCAAAGAGATGGAGGCCACAGGGGAAGCCGTTCCCCGTGACGCGTTCGGGCACGTCAAGCTGGATGCCGTGAATCCGGGACGGTGGTTCGGCAACCAGTTCGCCGCCATGATCGGCGCCGAGAAGACGCTGGTGCAGAAGAGCGGTTATTTCGCGCGGGCGGCGGCCTCGAGCGATGACGATATCGAATTGATCAAGGCCTGCAGCGATCTGGCGGTGGATTCCGCGCTTCGCGGCGAGAGCGGCGTGGTCGGTCAGGACGAGGATCGAGGCAATGTGCTACGGGCCATCGAGTTCGAGCGCATCAAGGGCGGCAAGCCGTTTGATATCAACCAGTGCTGGTTCCAGGAGCTACTACAGACCATCGGCCAACCCGCCGGGGCCAAGGTTGCTGTCGGCCACTAGGCTGAGGGGTGGATATGATGTCTTTTCGATTGATTGGGGGACTCCTTCTGGCGTCCACATTCGTCGTTTCTGCGCATTTGTGCAATGACGTGTTTGTCCAGGCTCGCGATAATCTCGCCGTCAAGGTGGACATCCGCGACGGTCAGTTGCGCATCAACAAGGAAGCATCGTTCCGTGTGTATCTGCTGAATACCATGGACCGGGATATTGTGGACATCCGGCTGGAAGTCATCAGTCCTGAATTCGACGGACGTGTGACCCCCTCCACGGACTGGAAGGGGTTTCCGCATCTGAAGACGTCGTTGAAAGGCGGCAAGAAGGAGTTTTTTGACGTCATGCTGAAACGCAAGAGCGGGACCGCAGACGGTAAATATACGATCGGTTTGCGGCTCTTCAACGGCAAGGACCGCGACATGGAGTTCAAGACCGTCGCCATTGCCGACGCCATGGGCGTGGTGCCGGTACCCCGAGCCACCCCTGGGATCAAGGTCGATGGCGCGCCCCAGCGGGCCGAATGGACAACCGCCGCCCTGGTGAGCGGTTTCTCCATGAACACCAAGCGGGAATATACGGAAAACAAGCCTGCCGACTGCGAGACCCGCGTTCGGTTCGTCGCCGACGACCAGAACCTTTATGCGCTGGTCACCACCCCGTCTGTTGCCGACAATGACCGGCTCAGCCTCTATTTTGCGGCCGATACGGAGGCCACAGTCCGTCGGATCGATGTCGATCTCAAGACCGGGACGCTAACGGGGGCTCCAGACGGTGCGGCGGCGATGGTGGCTGAAAAGGGCCTTGAACTGTGTATTCCGCTGCGCGGACTTAATCTTCCGCGTTCGTTTCTCATTAACCTCGCCCGCCAGCGCCAGAAGGAGCTTTACTTCTGGAGGGGTCCCGGTGCAGCGATTGACAATGCGGTTGTCTTCGCCCGCCTTGTGCTTGCTGATTAGTATGATACTATGCGTTTGTTTTCCATGCGCCTTTCGCGGCACGGGTGCCGGATCGCCGCCGCCACGCTACTGATCGCCTCGGCGGCAGGACTGCCGGCGGCTGTGGTCGAGCTTCGGATCGAGGATACCGACAGCCAAGCGGAATTGCCGCTGTCCGCCGCCGATGCCTCCTTTACCCCCGCCGGTGAGCAGACCTGGCTGGTGTACGGGCGGATCACCAGCCCCTCGTTCAGTGTCACCGATGCCGCCCGGATCCGGCTGGTGAACAGCAGCGGGGAAGTCCTGCCGCTGACGGTCGAGACGGGGTCCGCCTTTAGCGAATTCGGGGACATCATCGCGCTGACCGTGGCCTTTGAATTCGATCCCCTTGAGCTGGCGGCGGGGCCGCTGCGGTTGGAGTGGGGAGCCGCCGTGACGGAATCGCACCGTGCCGTGCCGTCCCTAACCTTCCCCGCCACTGCCGTCGGACGCATCCGGAAGTTCAGCCTGCTATCCCCCGGCTCGGACGAGGCCGACCCGGCGCAGTTTGCCACGATTGAAATCATTGCCGACAGCCATGCCGATCAGTACTATCTCTGGTATCTGCTGCCCATGGTGGTTATCTTCGTTCTTCTTGTGGTGAGAAAACAATGGAATTCCTGAACACCGGATCGGCCCTGCTAGCCCATGGATTGCGTCCGATGGAGTCGGTGCTTTTCCTAGCAGGCATCGTCCTGACCCTGGCCCTCGCCAGCCGTGTACGGAACACGGCGATGCGCCGGGGGCTGCCACTGCTGTTTGCCGTTCCCTTCTATGCCCTGTATCGGGTTCTGCTGACGGAGCCCGCGGCAGAGGTCTGGCTTTACCGGCTGGAAAGTCCGTTCCTGCCGCCACTGCTGCTGCTGGTCCTACCAGCAATCTACCTGCCACGGACACGCATCTACCGGCTGTTTCTCGTGTTTCCGGTCCTGATCCTGGCCGCTCTGGCCGCCCACGTGGTCGCACGCCTGCTGAGCATTCCGGACGGCACCGAATTTGTCGGCCTGCCAGTCGCCCCCGGCATGCTGGCACTGGGAGTAACGGCTGGCCTGGTCCTGGCGCAACCGGCACTATCGCTGTCGGCGTTCCGTCGCGTCGTGCGGGTGACCCTCTTCGGCGTGCTCATGTTCGGCGGGTTCCTGCTGCGGCAGAACGCTACCGACTACCAGTCGATGACGGCCCGGCGCGCGGTGGCCCGGCAGGACATCATCAGCTTCGCGGAGACCACGCCGGTGCTACGCGACGACCGGCGGCTCAGCTACCTGCCGGCGGCACCTTGCCGTTTCAGTGCCGATGGCGGCTACGTCCAAGGCTGTTCCATGGAGCTTCTGCAGCGACTTCTACAACTTGACTTCCGCAAGGTGGCAGACGGCAGCGTGGAGGAAACCGCCCTGCTGGCGATGACACTCGCCGCCCTGGTCGCGCTGCTGGTGCTGCTGTTCGCCGGCGGGCGGATCTGGTGCGGCTGGGCCTGCCCACTCGCTACCGCCGGGGCAGCGCTGGACCGGTTGCGCCGCCTGCTGCACCTACCCCACGTTAAACCCTCCCAGACCCTGCAACGGACCGGCTTCCTGACCGGGCTCTCGCTGGGCTCGTTCGGGCTGCTACTGGCGGCGGCCATCCCACGACTGGATGCGCAAGGCCGCTTCCTGGGGTGCAAGATCCCGCTCTACCCATTCTGCAAATTCTGCCCCGGCCAGCAGGTGTGCCCCGTTGCCTCAAGCGGCCCCGGAGCCTACCCTCCCCTTCCCGGACGGGAATGGATGGGCGGCTTTTTCCTTGTGGCCGCGCTGGTGGCCGGTCTCTTCTTCGTGGCCTCTTTCTCCGCGTTCCGCAGCTTGTTCTGCCGCGTCTGCCCGATGGGAATGATCGGTGGCATATTCAACCGCGGTGGCCTGCTCGCCCTGCGCAAGACCACGCAGCGCTGCAATAGCTGCGGCATCTGCCGCGAGGTCTGCCCCATGAATATTTCTAGTGTGGCCGCCGAACAGGGGCGCGACGAGGTGTCGTCTTTCGACTGTCTTTACTGTCTTGAATGTGTGGCCCGCTGCCCGCGCAAGGACTGCCTGCGATTGGAATTCGCCGGCCATACCGTGGTTCGCAGCGACTGGCCAAAACCGCCGCCGTCCTCGGCGGCCTCCCGGAGTGCAGTTTCATGACGTTATCCGCCGACAATCCCTATCGACTTCCACCTGCGCAGTCCGATCATCCGGGCAACCTGCGCAAGCAGGCCTATATCGAGGCAGAGCAGGTTCGCCGCATGGCCGAGACTCCCCAGCGCCCCGCCAACATGGCATTCTTCGAGCAGCGCTTGTCCCGTGCCTCGACCGCCCCGAAATCTCGACCGCGGATCGGCTATCTCTGCAATCTGGTGCCCGTCGAAATTATGATGGCTGCCAATGCGGATCCGGTCCGTCTGGACAATGGTAATGGCGCTGCGGCCGCCGCCGGCGAGGAAATCCTGGCTGGCGATATCTGCCCCCTAGCCAAAGCCACGCTGGGAGTATTCCTGCGGGAGAACGGCCTGCCGCGCACGTGCGACGCCTATGTCGTGCCAGCCGCCTGCGACGCCAAGCGCAAGCTGGCAGAGATCCTGTCTGATTTCGCGCCGGTCTTCGCCATGGCGCTGCCGCCGGATAATGATTCCGCCCGGCACGCCAGCGGCATGGCGGCGGAATTGAAACGACTGGCCGCCTTCACGGCTGGCATTACCGGCACCGCGCCGGACCGCCGCCGTCTGCGGGATGCCATCGGACTCACCGTCCGGCGCAGCGACATCGTACGCCGCCTGCAGGAGGCCCGCGTGCGCCATCCGGAAGCGCTCGCCCTGCGCGATTTGTTCCTCTGCATCCAGTCGTCTCTTTTTTCTCCGGAACCGCTGGAGACCTGGCTGGAACCTGCCAGCCGCCTACTCACCGAAGTGGAGGCATTCACCCCGGAACGCCGCCGCCTGCGTCCCCGGATCATACTCACCGGTGCCCCGGCGGTCTGGCCGAACTTCAAGGTGCTGAATGTGCTGGAGGAATGCGGTGCCGATGCCGTGGCCGATACCCTCTGCACCGGTGCCCAGGCCTGCATTGATCCTGCCGTGCTATCGGAAGACTCGCTCGACGCCTGCCTGCGCGCACTGGCCGCCCGCTCGATCTTCGGGGCCGCCTGCCCCTGCTTCACCTCGCAGGTCACCCGCCTCAACCGGGTGCTGGATCTGGTCGAGCAGACCGGTGCCGCCGGCGTGGTGCAGTATTCCCTTCGCCTGTGCCAGTCTTTCGACATGGAGAACTACCGCCTCGAGCGCATTCTTAAAGGCCGCCGCATCCCGTTCCTGAATCTGCGCACCGATTACAGCCTGGAGGATACGGAACAACTCCGCGTCCGCATTGAAGCCTTTCTGGAGACCTTATGATCACCGCCGGACTCGATATCGGATCCACCACCAGTAAAGCGGTCCTGTACGACGGGGTACGCATCCTGGGCACCGCCGTCATTCCCAACCTGGCGTTGCCGTCGGATTCCGCCCGCTGTGTGTTTGATGCCGGACTGCTCAGCGCCGGTCTGGACCGCAGCCGCGTGGAAGCCGTGGCCGCCACCGGCTACGGCCGCCGCCTCGCGGGCTTCGGCGATCTGGTGGTCACCGAGATCAAGGCCTGCGCCCTCGGTGTCGGCCATGCAGGCTCCCCGCACGGACCGATCCGCACCGTGCTGGATCTCGGAGGACAGGACACGAAAGTCATTGCGATCGGCGACCAGGGAGAAGTGCAGGATTTTGCGATGAACGATAAATGCGCCGCTGGCACCGGGCGTTTTCTTGAACTGTTGGCACGCAAACTGGACCTGACCTTCGACGAATTCGTGCAGGCGGCGCTGCGCTCGGAAAATCCCGTGCACATGAACTCCACCTGCGCGGTCTTTGCCGAGAGTGAAGTCGTCTCGCTGCTGGCCCGGGGGATATCCAAGGACGAGATTGCCGCCGGTGCGCATCAGGCGATCGCCGAGCGTATCGGGGCCATGGTGCGCCGGGTCGGGCAGCAGGAGGTGATTGCCTTCGTGGGCGGCGGTGCCCTAAATCAAGCGCTGGCGCGCAGTGTGGAAGAGAGCCTGAACCGGACCGTCTTTATTCCGGATTCACCGCAGACACTGGTCGCACTCGGAGCCGCCATCGCCGCCTTCGGGCGCAGCAGGGAGGGCGTGTTCTGATATGCACCGCCTCGGGTTAGCGCTTGCCACCTCCGTGCTGGTCCTGCTGCCGTCCGCCTGCCGTCCGCGGACGCCAGTACTGACCGTCTTCAACGCGGCGGTGTTCGAACCGGTCCTGCATGACCTGCGGGCGGCGGGCGAAACGGGCATGGGGCTGCAGATCCGTTCAGAAGCCGGTGGCAGCGGCAACATCATCCGGCGCGTAGCCGAACTCGGGCGGCAGTGCGATCTGATGCTGCTGGCGGACCCCGTTCTTTTCAAGACCCTTGGCGGCGGACGATTCACCTGGCGGATTGACTTCGCCAGCGACGAAATGGCGTTGGCTGTGGGCATCCGGGCACCATTTACCGATCTTGCCGGAAACGACTGGCCCGCCGCCCTGCTCAATCCGCAAACGCGGCTGGCCCGGGCCGATGAGAAAATAAGCCCTGTCGGAGCCCGGACCCTGACCGTCTGGTCCCGACGCGAGGCACAGGGGTTTCCGGGCCTTCGCAATCGCCTGCTGGAGCATACCGGTCTCGTGACGGATGATGCGGGTTCCCTTGCTGCACGCCTGCGAGCGGGCGATGCCGACTACGCCTTCCTGTACCGTTCCTCATGCCTGCTCCACGAGCTGCGCCACATCCGGCTCGCCCCCGGCCTGCGCTTGGCTGCCGACGGCGGCACGCCCGATCCGGATGCCATCAGCTACGCCCTCTCTATTCCACAGGCGGCAGCACACCAGAACGAGGCGGAAGCCTTTATTCGCTTCATCCTTGATCCCGCCACCACCCTCTGGGCAGACAAAGGTTTCCTCACCCACAAGCCACGCTTCTTCGGTTCGCAAGCCGACTATGCCCGCTTCCGCGATATTGCCGATTACGGAGGTGAATTCTGATGCACCGCAATCCCCCTAGTCCCCTGGTTCGCCGCCTGCTGCCCCTGCTCCTCTTTGCCAGCCATACGGGACTGCACATAATGCTCGGCCTGGCGGGCTGGATTGAGCCATTCGAGCTTTTCAATCTCATGCTACTGACGGTCGGGGCGGTCCTGTGCCTGCTGGTCCTGACGGAGCGGGCCGACTATTTCATGGGTATGGCAGCGATGTTCCTGATTGCCGCCCACGCCCTGATCGGCCATCACTTGGCCCCCGACGCCCTGACCAGCGGTGCCATCCTGGTGGTGAATCTTTTGACCGTTTACGCCGGGTACCATATTTTCGAGGCGCTACCCCTGCGCTATGGCCTGGCCTTCGCCGTTAGTTATGCGTTGCTGTTCGAGCTCTTCATCCGTCGCATGAGCCATGCGGAACCGCTGTTTATGCTCGCCCTGATGGGGCTGGCTGCCACCGGGCGCCGTTTCCGCATGTTGGCCTGCTTCTGGGCGCTGGTGCTGGCGTTCACCGTCTGCCAGCCCTACGCCTGGGAGACCGCCTTGCTGTTCTTGCTGATTCTCCCGGCGGTCTTCAGCGCACGGGCGTCCGTCCGGAATCCAGTCGCCCGTGCCGGCCTGTTGGCGGGGCTGGCGTTTCTCTCCGCCTTGATGCTGCCGGTGCTCGTGCTGATCCTGGCGCAAACGCCGCAGAGTATTGCGGCTGTCCTAGAGGCCCCGGATGCCCGCGATGCCCTGCTGCTCACAGTCGGCACCGCCACCCTCGCCACCCTGATCCTCGCCGTGTTCGGCATCCCGCTGGCATATGCGCTCAGCCGCCTCTCGTTCCAGGGCAAAACGCTGGTACTGACCCTCATGGATGTGCCGATTGTGATTCCGCAATCCGTCGCCGGCATTGCCCTGCTCATGGTCTTCGGCCGCACCCAGCCACTGGGATCGGCGCTGCTGAACCAGTTCGGCTTGACGCTGGATGGTGCCCTCCCGGGAATTGTCCTCGCCCAGGTTTTCGTGGCGCTGCCCTTTATGATCAAACCGGCACTGGCCGCCTTCGATGCGGTACCGCCATCCCTGGAACTGGCGGCCCGGCACCTGGGAGCCAATGCCTGGGGGGCGTTCGGGCGACTGACGCTACCTCTGGCCGCCCGCGGCTTGTTCCTCGCGCTCGTCCTCGCCTGGGCCCGCGCCGCCGGAGAATTCGGTGCCGTTTACTTCATGACGGCGTCACCAGCGGTCGCCCCGATTGCCGTCTTCAACCGCTTTGAACGCGTCGGTCTGACCGAAACCGCTCCGCTGGTGGCCGTCATCCTGCTTTTTTCACTAGTCCTATTCTTTGTGCTGCAATGCGTCGCCCGCGTCATTCCCACCCTGCACGCACCGGAAGGAGACTTGCCGTGAACGACACCCCTGCATTAATGCTGGACTGCATGCTTCACCGTGTCGGTAACTTCCGGCTCGGCCCGCTCTCGCTAGTGATCCCGGCGCATGCCTGGTTCATGCTGCTGGGGCCGTCCGGCTCGGGTAAAACCACATTTCTTCGATTGCTTGCCGGTGTCATCCCGGCCCCGTCCGGAGCCATCCGCCTGGGGGATCGCGATCTGGGTCCGCTGCCGCCCGAGGCCCGGCGCGTGGCGTATGTCTCGCAGCATGGAGACCTGTTTCCCCATCTCACGGTGGCCGAAAATATCGCCTTCGGCCTGCACTTCAAACCCCTGTCGCGCAGCGCCCGCGCCGATCAAGTACACCGGCTGCTGCATCTGTTCGGAATCGCGCATCTGGCCAGCCGCCGCGCCGCCAACGTCTCCGGCGGCGAGGGGCGGCGGGTCGCCATCGCCCGCGCCCTGGCCCCCGAGCCCGCCCTGCTGCTGCTGGATGAGCCCTTCGGCATGCTCGACCCCAACGGCCGCACCGAGCTGCAGGACTGCCTTGCAGGCGTACATCGCGAACTCGGAACCACCACGCTGCATGTGACCCACGACCGGGAGGAGGCCTGGACACTGGGCACCCGCTGCGGGGTGCTGCTCGACGGCCAACTGGTCCAGGAGGGGACGGTGGAACGTGTCTTCCGCCGTCCGGCCTCGCGGGCCGCGGCCCGGTTCCTCGGGGCACTTAATATTCTACCGGCATCCGCCTTCGGCGGCCCCGCCGACCGCTGGGGCATGCTCCGCCCGGAACATATCAGCCTCGCACCGATCGGCAAGCCGGGCACCGTGCCCGCCGTTATTACCGCCATCCGTGATCGCGGCAACCTGGTTGAAATCGAGGCCCGCCCTGAATCCGGTGCACCAGCGCTACGACTCCATGCCGATTGGCAGCAGGCCCGCCCCTACCAGCCCGGCGCGCGAATCGCCCTGCACTGGAATCCCGAACATGTTGTCGTATGGGAGGAGCCCTGTCATGAATGATATTCTCTCCGCCGCCGAAACCTGGCTTTCCGGAGCATTCGGCAACATCAAGCTGGTTGAGAAGGCCATGATGGGCCTGGAAGGCAGCTATGTGGAACTGCTGACCATTCTCTCGCTCGGCCTGCTGGCCGTCCTGCCCGCGATTGTCCCCGCGCAGCGCCGGCAGCGTTGGCGGCATTTGAACCAGGCCTTCGGCATCATCATCTTCATTTATGTCGTCTTCACCTGCCTGGGTGTCTTCGGAATGATCCGCAACTTCCAGCGAGGGCTTTCCGAAATCGGACGCGAGAACATCGTGGCACTCTACTATTGCTCGGTGCCAGCCACGATCCTCGTCACCTCGATGCTGTTCGGGCCTGCTTTCTGCGGCTGGATCTGTCCCACCGGAGCCCTGCAGGAATGGATCGGGCTGCTGACCGGGCGCTGGAACCGCAAGCGCAAAGCCGCTGGCTACCCGTTCTCACGAGCCGCATTCGCGGCCGCGCTGGGGGTGGCGGCGATCTTCCTGCTGTGGATGATGCACCTCAGCCGGACACGCATGTTTTTCGTTGAAGACGCCAGCATCTACTGGTCCGAAGTGCTGGTCCTGATCGTGCTGCTGCTGGTCTGGAACATGCGGCGGTGGGACCGCCCGCTGCGCCGTCTGCGCCTGCTCTCGTTTATTCTCGTGGCCGCGGCATCCGCCCTGAGCCTGAGGGTGACATCGCCCGTCCACCTCGGGTTCGCTAAGGTTTACGATCCCGCTTCGCTGCTGTCCACCGTCATGGTGATCCTGGCCACGCTTGTCATTCCGCGGGTCTGGTGTCGCTACCTCTGCCCCTGGCGCAGTGCCATCGCCTGGGCTGGCCGCCACAGCGTGCGGGCCATTGTCCTGGATTCCGCCGCCTGCACTCGCTGCGGCATCTGCGACGGCGTCTGCGATGTGGATGCCGTCACCAAGGGAGTCATCGATTCGAAGGAATGCCATTTCTGCATGAAGTGTGTCGATGCCTGCCCGCACCGGGCACTGAGCATCCAGGATGACTGGAGGCGCCCGTGCGCTTAACCCTCTTCACCACCGGCGTACTTCTGACCGCGGTCCTCCGTACCCAGGCTGACTGGTCGGCATCGCGAGGGTCGGCGCAGGGCACGGCGGCGCTGCGCTGGGAAAATCCCGGTGCCCTGGAGGAATGGCACTACGCCTGGAAAACACAGGTCCGCTACAAACCCGGACTGGCGGTCTGGGCATCCCCCGCGCTCGCCCTGCTCGATGGACGCCCCGTCGCCTTTATCGGCGGCTTCGACCAGACCCTGCATGCCCTGGATTTATCCACGAAGCGCGTGCTCTGGCGCCATATGAGCAATGCCGGCATTTCCGCCGCTCCGGTGACGGGTGAGTTCCAGGGGCGCTGCATCGTGTTTATCGCGTCCAACGATCGCACGCTGTATGCGCTGGACGCCCGTACCGGCACCGTGCTCTGGACGCGGGAACTGGCCCCTGCCTCGCCCTCGCTCGGCGATGCCGATTTCACCAGTCCGCTGCTTTTCGGTGGACGGCTCTATGTGGCCGGCTTCGTGTACGACCGCGCCCTGGCCCGCAGTCAGCAGCGCGCCTGGCTCTATGTCCTCGATCCCGCGGACGGACGCCTGCTCCAGCGACTCGAGATCGGCAATGGCTTTGTTAGCGAACCGGTCGGTTACACGGCCGGTGGCAAAACCTATATCGCGATCGCCGCCCGCAAGGGCCTGCTGCAAAGCTTCGCGGTCGACGGCGATACCCCGCAGCGGGCCTGGACCTTCCAGATGCCGCATGAGGTACTGGGGGCACCGGCGGTGGAAACGGGCGTGCCGGAACCGGTCCTCGTCCTAGGTTCCAAATACGGGAATCTGATCGCCCTCGATGCCGCCACGGGCCGCGAACGCTGGAAGCGCATGGCCGGAAACTGGTTCGACAACTCCGCCTGCATCGGCCAACTGGATGGCACTAACGTGGTCTTTGCCGGCTCGCACGATTATGCGGTGTACGCCCTGCGCGCCGCCGACGGTAGCCTGCTCTGGCGCCAACCGCTGGGCGGCGAGGTCCATTCGGCCCCGGCCTTCTTCGACCTGAACGGCACACCGGCGGTGCTGGTCGCGGCGCTTGACAATCACCTGCACACGCTCGATGCCCGCACCGGGCGGGTCTTGACTTCGTACTTCACGGGACGGCCGGTCTGGGACAAGATCAACAAGGGCGAAAACCGCTGGGGATCCCCCGTCGTGATCGAGGCCGGACCTTCCACGGCAGCGCTGTATGGTTCCTTCAATGCCACGGTCTATCTTCTTCCGCTGGCGGCTCCCTGCTCGCTGCAGGCCCGCGCCCGTAGCGTACGCGGCCTGTGGATCAGCCTGGGCGTCGTCGCCCTAGCCTTCGGCCTGACACTGCCAGTCCTGACGCGACGGACTTGACCGAGGGCCTCGCCAGTGGCAGAATGCAGATTTAACCAAATCAGTTCCGGAACATTATGGCTCTTCTCCCAGATAGTCCAGCGGCTAACGGCCCCGCCGACAGCACGCTCGCCAGCAGTCGGCGCCGCTCGCTGCGATTCATGGTTATCGGCGGCTGCCTGGCGATGGTGTATGGCGTAGGCACAGGAAGCCCGGCAACCACCGAGTTCTTCCGTGCCATCGGAGCCTCCGAATTTCACTTCGGCCTGATCACCGGGATTCCGATGATCATGCTGCTGATGCAGTTTGTCGGCGCCGCCGCCCTTAACCGGGCCAAACGCCGCAAGCCCCTGTTCATCGCCTGCCTGATCACCTGCAGACTCCTCTTCCTGCCCATCGCCGTCCTGCCGCTCCTGATGGGCAAGGCGGAGAATTCCCTGACGGTGCCCGTCGTAATCGCGCTGCTGGCCGTCAGCGCGGCCGCCCACAATCTCGCCATCCCCTTCTGGTTCTCCTGGATGGCAGACTTGATCCCCAAGCGCATCATCAACCGGGTCTGGGGCTGGCGGCAGATGGCGATGCAGATCACCTGGACCGCTGCATTTCTTCTCGTCACCCTGTGCCTTTACCTCACCGATCAGCCCGTCACGCTCATCTTCCCTGCCCTTGTCCTGATCGCCGTGATCGCTGGCGTCACCGACATCCTGCTCTTTCTCGGAGTCCATGAACCGCCCAACCTGGTCACCGACCATACCCGTCCGTGGGACGACTTCATGGCCCCCCTGCTGCATCCGCTCTATCGCCGGTTTGTGGCATTCTCCTGCGCATGGAGTTTTTCCTGTACGATAGCGGCCTCGTTCATGCTGCTCTACGCACTCAAGGTGCTTCATCTCGCCCCTTGGAAAGCCAGCCTGATCTGGTGCGTACAGGGCATCGGCATGGCCGCGACCTCCGGCATGTGGGGCCGTCTGGCCGACCGCTACGGCAACCGTCCGGTACTCAAGCTTTGCACCACACTCAAACCGATGATTGTGATCGTTTTCCTGTTCCTGACCCCGGAGAATGTCGTCTGGCTGCTGCCGCTGGCGTTTCTACCGGACGGGGCAATGAATGCAGGCAACTCACTGGCTACCAACGGCTACATGCTGTCCATCGCCCCCCGCCAAAACCGATCCATGTTCATCGCCGCCATCACGGGCCTGGCAGGGGTCTGCGGCGGCCTTTCGGCCATGGCGGGCGGATTCTTGCTGGAAGGGATCTCCGGTTGGGAGGCTACCTTCATGGGACGCCAACTCAATCCGTATCACGTGGTGTTCGGGATCAGCCTGCTCATGCGGCTGTCGTGCCAGCCGCTGGTACGGCGCATCCAGGAACCGGGGTCCAAGCACACACGCCAGATTATCGGTGCGATGATGGACGAATGGCCGATGTGGATTGTGCGTTTACCGGTCGGTCTCTACCGCCGCTACCGCGACTCCCATTGACGCAGCCGCCCTGCCACGACAATGCCGACCGCGATGATAACCATGCTCGCGGCCAGCCGCCATCCGTCTGGGCGCTCGCCAAAGACCAGCAGTGCCGCCAATACACCCAGCGGAATCTTGACATTGTTGAACACGCCCAACACCCCGGAATTCACCTTTCTGGCACCCAGATTCCAAAAGAAGAACGCGAGGGCCGATGGCACCGCGCCAAGGTAAAGCAGAACCCACCCCTGCACGGGCGAGGGCCGGAACGTGGCCAGTCCGCCAGACAACGTGGCAAAACAGACGGTCACCAGCACCGCCCCCAGATATAGGAACCCATAATGCCGCCCCCCGTTCCCGCGTGCCAGTTCCGGTTCCCGCTCCATCATTAATTTGTATTCCACTTGACCGGCGGCAAAGCAGAGGTTCGAGATCTGGATCATGAGGATCCCGGGCAACATCCCATCCCCGATCCGTTTCACGCTGTACAACACGGCCACCCCGACAATGCCAAGAGCCGCCGCCGCAAAATAGGCACCCCGGAAACGTCCGCGCCGCCAGCCGTCAAGCAGCGTGACAAATAACGGGGTCATGATGGTGAACAGGGCTACCTCATGACCGGCCAGCGATTGGTACGCCTGGATATAGACCGCATACATCAGACCGTATTGCACCGCGCCAATCCCCATCAACCGCACGACCTGCGAGCATCGCAACCCCTGCCAGCGCAGGAACGGAACAAAAACAAGCAGCGAGATCAGCAGCCGAACAAACGCGACAGACTGCGGATCGAGGCCGGGGAGATAGCGCTTGATCAAGCCGAACGAGAAGGCCCACATCAACGAGGCGACGGCCAGATAACCCATTACGGCCCCTCGGAGGTAGCAAGGTCCACCGGGGGCAGTTCGACGGCAGGCGGAGCGTCACACTCTTGAAGGATGGCCGCATCAACGGGGGGCTCGCCTACCTCAGGCGGAGGGTTCCCCACCGTCACCGGAACAGCCGCCGCCCGCGGCGGCGAAATGTGCAGATAGGCCTTCAATGCCGCGCCCTCATACACGATCAACCGGGGACTGTGCAGCGTTCCCCGAAAGGTGCTCGCTGGATGCAGGACGGCCTGCTCTGAAGGCCGGGCCTCCGCTTGAAGCTCACCGAAGACCTCCAGGGTGCGGCAACGCAAGGGCTCATCCAGACAAAGCGAGGCACTCTCAAGAATCACGATCTTTAGCTTGCTCAGCTTGTCCAACTCAACCTGTGCCCCCGAATCGAGCTCCAGATGCCGGGTCGGCTCAAGCCGCGTGCTCCGGCACATGCCCGCCACGCGGATATCCAACGCCACGATGCGGGCGGAAGAAACCACCGCCCCGCTGTTGATGAACACGCGACCGACGGTCTGTATGGTACCGCTCCAGGTGCCATCAATGTGTTTATCGCCCGTTTCAAGCTGCGTCTTGCACTTGGGACAGAGAACCTTGTCGAGACGCCCTGTGACCATGAAACGGTAATTACAGGCGTAACAAATCAGATCGTGACGAGTTGGCAGCGCCGTATGGGCGACATTGACCGGACGGCCGACAGCGGGCTCGGTGGACACCCCGGCAGATGTCGCGACGGCAGACAACTCCCCATCCGGCGGTTTAGGCCGCGGAGTCTTGCCATCAAGGCGGCGAATCGCCTGAACCGACGAATAGCCGTCTATCATCCCGTTATGATCTGGACGCGGCATGGGCAAACGCGCTTAGCGGCGGAAGATACTCTTGAGCTGGCTCTCGGACGCAGGCTCCTTGGCGGGCGGCGTCTCGCGATCATCATCCAGATCCACCACCGGGGCCTTCGGCTCCTGCGGCTTGGGACCAACGCCAGCGCCAGCCGGATTGACTTCGACCTTTCCAACAAAGGTCACGCCATCCTCGACCGTCAAGCGCCGCGCACGGATATCCCCATGCAGCTTGGCCGTTGATTTTAGTTCGATCTTATCCTTGGCCGTGATGTTGCCATTGACCTGCCCCATCACCGACACGGTTTCGACCGACATATTCCCCTTGATCGTGCAGCTCGTGCCGATCTGCGCCTGACTGGCGCAGGTAAGATCCCCGTTGAGCTTGCCGTTGAACTGGATCCCGTTCTCGCATTTGATATTCCCGTTGATCTCTACATCATCCCCAATCGTGGTCCGAATCTGATCCTGGATTGCCATGCTGATACTCCTTCATGTTGTTAATCGGACGCCTAATCTACCGATAAAGAAGCAGAATGGCAAGAATGGGATTTTGCCCATCGTCATCCGCTCTGAAAATCGGGATTGGCATTCCGTCCGCGCCTATGATAGGTTGCGGGTACTGTTTTCACGGAAAGGACGTTTGGATGCCTCGCCAATTCAATACCACCGGCCCCTGTATGCCGGATATGCACTATATGCTGCCACCAGCAGCCCGCCTGATCGGGGCCAGCCTGGACCGGTACATCAGCGAGAAGCTTTACTGGGTGCTTCATGCCCCGCGCCAGACCGGGAAAACCACCTTCCTGATGAACTGGATGCGGGAGATCAATAGCGGCGGGGAATGCGTCGCCTGCTATGTCACGGTCGAATGCTGCCAGGCAGTACACTCCGCCGAGCGTGCCATCCCGGCCATTCTTCATTCGATTGCCCACTGGGCCGCCTATGCCGGCATCCCCGTGCCACCGATCCCCACCAGCCCGTGCGAGGCCGCACTGAATGACCAGATGACGACGTGGGCCGCGCTCTGCGCCCCTAAGCCCCTGGTGGTGCTTTTCGACGAGGTGGACGTGCTGGAAGGTCCGGCGATGATCTCGTTCCTGCGCCAGTTGCGGGGTGGCTTCGCCGGTCGCGCCATGGGCAAGTTCCCGATCTCCATCGCCCTGGTGGGGATGCGCGACCTGCGCGATTACCTGGTGCATAGCAAGGACGGCATCCCCATCAACCCCGGCAGCCCCTTCAATATCAAGCACAGCTCGGCCAGCCTGGGAAACTTCACCAGGGCGGATATCGCCGCGCTCACCACCCAGCATACCGAGGAGAAGGGTCAGACCTTCGGCGCGGATGCGCTCGAGCGGATCTGGCACTATACCTCCGGCCAGCCCTGGCTGGTCAATGCCCTGTGCGATACGATCGTGCATCAAACCGCCCCCACCGGCAAGGTGGACACAATCCATGCCGGGCATGTGGACCAGGCCAAGGAACTGCTGATCAAGTCGCGGGCCACCCACATCGATTCGCTGGGCCAGCGGCTGCGCGAGGCACGCGTGCGCCGTGTGGTGCAGCCGATCCTGACCGGAGCCTCCGATCCGCTGATGGCCGATGACGATGC
>DIZZ01000185.1 GCA_002428045.1 Verrucomicrobia bacterium UBA6015 | reverse complement strand
TCCTACGAGGCATGTCTAGAGGCCTTCAATCAGCGAGGCTGGACCCTCCTCCTCGGCATTGAGGATAAAGAACGCCTCAAGAATATAGTCGCCGCTAAGATCCGGCATGCCGTTCGATCAAGAGACTCCTATGACGTGGCGATCATAACTGCACTGGAACACGTTGAACTAGAACAAGTACTTAACTTGCCATGCAGCTGGGTTTCCGTTCGGGAGAAGAAGGACTGCAGTATAGTTCACTGCGGCACTTTAAAGACTAATTCCGGAAAAGAGGTCTCTCTTGTGGCATCAGCTTGTCCGCACATGGGGATCGCAGACGCTGCTGCTCTTAGCATGAAGCTTTGCTTGAAATATACTCCTAAGTACCTAATCATGACGGGAATTGCAGCTGGAATAGAAGGAAAGGTTAATTTAGGCGATGTTCTTATCGCGGATCCCTGTTGGGACTGGGGATGCGGAAAACAAACGGTGAGGGGGGATGCATCAGTTTTCCTATCTGCGCCAAATCAGATCGCTCTTGATCCGCAGATGAGAGCCCAACTCAAGCGAATCGCAACAACAAGACAGTACCTAGACGAAATCGCTGACAGCTGGCCCGGTGCAGAGCGGCCCAACACCAAGTTAGCCGCTCACGTCGGACCAGTAGCAACAGGATCGATGGTATTGGAAGACCCCGCGTACGTGGCAACAATCCAGTCTCAGCACAGAAATACATTAGGCATCGAGATGGAAGCATATGGCGCAGCTAGCGCTGCCGCAATCTCCAGTACAAATCCGCCCAAAGTGCTAGTACTGAAGTCCGTCTGCGATTTCGCAGACCCCCTGAAGAATGACAAATGGCAGACTTATGCCGCCTATACTAGCGCCCAGTTTGCAATGAAGCTCATCCAAAACGTACTTTTTCATGAATGAGTTCCGTCTGAAATCGAAAACATGACATTCTGCGGTAGGCGTATCTTTTGGAACAAGGTTCTCACAAGAGAAAGGAAACGCGGGATACTGGAGGATGTGGAAATATTCTAACGAAGAAGGGGGGGTGGTTACGGTTGTGAAGTCTTACAATTGGTAAGCTGCATCTGTGGGTGCAACGCTCAGATACGCAAGGGTAAGGCCATCCGCGGGCACGTCCCGTGAAATTCAATATGTCAATATGCTTGACTGTCAGGACCGTATGGCGGATAAATTGGTACATTATTTGAATTTAGGTCTAGGCAAATTTGCCTTGAAGTACTGGATATAGGAAAGCAAAAATGGAAACGTCCTACGCAAGTCCAAGGATTGCCAACGAACTTCGAAAGCGTTTTGGTAGCAAGGTACAACCGATGCAGGTGGAAATGAAATATACCCAGCAACTGGGAAATTTCATTCGGCGGGTTAACGCCGCGCATAAGGCCACAGACAAGAGTCAACTCGTTTTCAAAAAGCTTCGTGACACGGATTAATCTGGCATGCACGAACATCGCCTCGTACCGCCTGAAAGCCTTGTCGTTGAGTCATTTCTTCCCCCGTTTTCCTCTTTTGACTGGGTCGAGCAGCATTATGCAGGAACCCCTGCCATTCACCGCTGCTTTTCCCTGGCCCGGTCTTTCAATTCCCAGAGCTTCGTTGTTGAGTCGATTCCGCCTGTCGGATTGATCGCAGATGAAAACCAGGATATTCGTTCGCTGGGTATTTCGCACCAGCAAGGCGGGCTTTTGCGTGTTTCCTTCTGGAGGAAATTGGTAAAAGACAAGACTGCAATCTCTGGTATGACGCCGGACGCCTTCGTAGGGTATGCAATCCTGAAAGAGGACGTTACTGCGGATGTATCCGGGCAAAACAAGCATTGGCATGTCTTTGAAGCGGTTTTCAGGAAATACGAGCACTCCCATAATTGCGTTCCTGACGTGGCAGGATTCCCCGTTCGCGTTAATGACACCAGCTTTCGTTTACAGGGGATTCTCTATTGCCAGCAAAACGGGCTCAATAAAGCTTGCGCTCATGTGGCGCTGCGCTCGCTATTATCCCGCCTAGTCCCGGAGGGCGATGTTTCCTATTCAGGAATGAATGCGGTCGCTCGCGAGTCAGGCGGATCGGATTACGATCCTGGCAACGGTCTTAACGCCATGCAGATCCGGGCTATTCTCACTCATTATCAGGTAAATTATCGGGATGTTGATTATAGCCAGGCGACGTTGGCGGACGCGAATGTCCGGCAAACGCAGCCTTATCAGAAGTATCTTTATGCAGGTATTGAGTCGGGATGCGGGGCGTTGCTTGGATTCAGCATGGCTGGTCCGGAAGCAAAGGATGACAGGCATATCATTCCCTTTTACGGCCACACGTTCAACAAGGACACCTGGGTTCCTGATGCTCAGAGCAGCTATTTCGATATTGGCGGAGGGCTTGGCTATATCCCCAGCGAAAGCTGGACCAGCAGCTTCATAGGACACGACGACAACTTTGGTGCCAACTTCTGCGTCCCCCGCCTGTACATCCATCCGGAACAGGCACAGTACGTCGTCGAGATCCTGAAACCGGGAGTCGAGTATGGAGGTATGCTTGCGGAAGCACAGGCCAGCCAGCTTTTGTATTCTATATGCGCACGCTTGATTCCGGAATCTCCCTGGCAACAAAGATTGGTACATTATGCTACAAACCAGCAGGTAGTACTGCGCGCCATATGTTTTGATAGTTCCACCTATGTGACGCACCTGCAATCCATGCAGGACTGGAATGGTATCCGGGAAGACCCACAAACGATCAAAAGCCTCGAATCTTTGTCACCTGATGTCTTATGGATGGTCGAAATATCAATCCCTCATTTATTTCCGGCCAATGAACGCAAGCTTGGGGAAGTCATAATGGATGCCAGAATGCCCCTTCAGCCTGACGGCGATGTCCACTACGGCGCATTCGTAATCGCCCGGCTACCGGGGCAGTTTGTTGTCTTGAATGAAATGAATAACGGCGGGCCATCCTTTGAAACCGTTCCATCACGAATACAATCGCATGTGGCCGTGTGGCGGCATGCGTGAATATAATCATGATTTCTAGTTAATATGGGCTTCCTTCGCGAAAGCCGGCAGGGGACAGGCCATTCATCTGCTAGATCATCCACGAGCAGGGGCTGGTATCGGTACTCAAACAACTCCACGACGATCTGGACCGCGCCGTCTTTGCCGCCTACGGCTGGAGCGACCTCCCCCTGGGAGCGCCGAGCCCCAGCTCGGCCTCTCTTGACGAAACCATCCTCGAATGCCTCGTCGCGCTCAACGCCGAACGCGCGGACGAAGAAGCCCAGGGCAAAATCCGCTGGCTCCGCCCCGACTTCCAGAACAAGACCGCCACCCAAACCACCATCGCCCTCGGCGACGAGACCGCAGACTGCAGACTACAGACCGGTCTACAGTCTGCGGTCTGCAGACTGCAGTCTTCTTCCCAGCCCTGGCCGCCCGCCATCCCTGATCAAGTCCGCGTGCTGCGGGAAGTGCTCGCCGCCCAAGTCGGTCCCGCCACCGCCGAAACCATCGCCCGCCAGTTCATCCGCGCCCGCAAGGACCGCGTCGAGGAACTCCTCCAAACCCTGGTCGCCCTAGGCCAAGCCCGTGAAATCAGCGCCGGGCAATTCCTGGCGGGGTAGCTGGGGGAAAATCGAAAGTCCATGCCCAACGGAAGACGGAAAGCAACGGGTAACATGTATCCCCAGTATAATCCCCAGTATAATCTTGCGCAACTGACTTATACCATATATTATGTGTTAACACATAATATATGACGCTAACAGTGACTGCCATGGTTTTAATTACCTATAACTTGGTCATTTGGCACCGTTTTCGGAAAACGATAACGTACGACGAGAACGGCTGGCGATTCAAATCCCTACTCGTTGTCCGCTCTCGTCGCCCGCTCTCGTCCACCGGTTTCCCAAATAAATTACAAAATCGTTTTCGCACGGAGCCCCGGGTGGCCGGCTTGCCTGTAGAATTTGTCCCTAACTCGCGAAATACAGCTTGACCTTTCTATGATCCCATAATAATATGTGTTCACACATATTATTATATTAACTTCTAAGGAAATGTACGGCTTTCATGACCCGACTTTCGGCGCAACACAAAAGGGATCTGGCTGCACTGCTCGCGCAGCCGGCCCGCCTCAAGGATCTCAAGGCGGCACTCGCGCTGTATATGCCGAAAACGCCCTATCGCGTAATGTCATCATTTATGACAGCGATGAAGGCGGATAACCTTTTGCACGAAATGACATTGAAGGCTGAATCAGGACACTCGTCCGTATTGTATGCATCAACACCTCCGGAGTTATGGTCAGCACCGCATGTGGCACAGGTGCTTTTCCCCGAGGGCTATTTCTGTAACCTGACATCGCTTTACTATCACAAACTGTCGAACCAGGTGCCGACTAACCTGTACATTGCAACAGAGCCACCCAGGGAAAAAGATCAGGCCAGGCGAACAGGCGTCACGCTCTCCGACCAGGCGATCTTTCGCGCCTTCGTGCAGCCACACCGCACCAGCAATAACATCTACAGATTCGGCGATTCAGATATCACCCATACTGAACGCATCAACCGGGATCAGATCGGAATTGTAACCATTCAAGATAGCCGCCATGCGCTTCCAAAAGGGGCGCGCGTAACCTGCATCGAGCGCGCGATCATTGATGCCGTGGTGCAGCCGCATTACAATGGCGGAATAACTGCTGTGATCGATGCGTTGCGTCTTGGGTTACCGCGCGCCAAACGAGATACGATCATGGATATCTACAAGAAGCTTTCTTTCGTATATCCCTATTGGCAATCCTTGGGGTTCCTGAGTGAGAGGCTTGGCGCGCCGGATCTGGCTGATGCGATCCGGAAGGATCTCACCGTCAAGAACAAGTTCTATCTGGACCATCTCGCCAAGACATCCTGGGCCTTTGACACCAAATGGCAGGTATTCTATCCGGAAGGCATCCTGTGAATATTGAAACGGTTATCGACGAAAGCATCATTGCCATCTTTTCCGAGCGTAAGCTTTCAAACCGCATGTTCCTGAAGGGTGGCAGCGCCATTCGCCTGTTTGACCACGATCATACGCGCTTATCCATTGATGCCGACTTCTCGATCGCCGGAACCATTCGTGCCGAAAACAGTTTCTTCAATCGCATAGAGCAGGCGCTTGCACGCCACTTCGGGCAGATGGACTATAGCGTGCTCGATTTCAAGTTCACGCCTCGCCCCAAGGTGCAGAAGCAAGCATTCCCCAAGTGGTGGCGCGGATGGCTTTGCCAATTCAAACTGGTATCTTCCGAGTACAGCACCCTCTCTGTCCAGACGCAACGCCGACACGCGCTTATTCCCGAAGGTTCCAACTCGCCGGTTATCGATATAGAAATCAGCGAACACGAATACTGCGGAGCCGCAAGGGAGATAACGCTCAAGGGGGTTGAACTGCAAGGGTACTCGAAGGAGCTTATCGTCATTGAAAAACTCAGGGCGCTCTGCCAGCAGCACCCCGACTATCCGTTTAACTCCAGCAAGAACCGGGCGCGGGACTTCTACGACATTTTCCGTCTCTGCCGTGATATTGATGACGACTTTGTCCGGCGCTGCCAGGAACACTTCGCCCCGGTCTTTGCGGCCAAGGAGGTTTCTGTCGGCTTGCTGAAGGCTCTCTGGGATAGCGAATTCCTTTCTGTTCAAGAGCGTGGGTTTGCCCAGGTAGTAGACTCAACACACGGAGAGCTATTGCCATTCGAAACCTATGTTGAGCATGCTCGCTATGTCGTGTTGCAAATCCTACCCGAGCTCCAAGCTGAAACTACAGGATCGCGCCACCCCACCACGCCCCAGCGGCATGAGTGAACTTATGAGTATGAACGAGGACAGACTTCAACCGGCCCCGCCAGGAACCCGCCGCCTCTGCGTGATGCGGCAGGGGCGCGCCGTGGTGCGTGAGTGGGGGATTCCCAAACCAACCGTCCTGGTGCATACACGCGAGCAGCATCCCTATAACCTTGTTCAACTTCACCCGAACTGGATCGGCGGTTTGAAATTCACAACCCTGAAAACCGGCGATTACTCCATTGATGGCATGGAGTCTCTTCTGGCGTTGGAGCGTAAGTCGATGGTGGATGCCATCCAAAGCGCGATGTCCGGCCGGGAGCGATTTATCCGTTCTTGCGAACGATTGGCGAAATTCCGGTGGAAAGCCATCCTGATCGAGGCGACCTATGAGGAAATGAAGTCGAATTACCGAGACCAGGATGAGGATCTCCTGACAGAAGCCCACCCGAATGCGGTCTGTGGCACCTATGACGCGATCGAGGCCAAATTCGGCATTCCCATCATCTACACCTCGCGCCGCCGGATCCTGGCAACCGAACGGGCCGCTTCCTGGCTCTCGAAGCACTTTACCTACTGGTGGTTGGAACAAGCCGGCCACGCCCGCGAGCTCATCGACACCGATCACCTGTAATCGAGAGGAGAAATTCTATGGCGGGAAAACGTATGGATGTAGACCTCACTGCCAAGGTGCAGAAAGTGCTTGAAAATGCAGACCGTTACCATCAGCGGTTTTACGAGCTAAAGAAATTCACAGGTCCCTCGCTTTATTTTCACCGTAAGGCGCTTTGCCTTGCCGGGCCGTTGCGAACAGAAGAACGAACAGATTCCATTTATGCGGTTCTAGTTTCTTGGGGTATGCATCGGATGGGCGGGCGTGGCTCGAAAATGTGCGCATATGAAGAGTTCCGCGACAGCATGCAGGCAATCAAGTCCGATTTGACCAAGGTGAAGAATCGGTCCACACAGACCATGCAAGAAACAGATTGGATTGCACTGGCGCGTGTCTTCGCGGGGATACGTATCATGCAAACCAAAACCAGTATCGTCGGGCACTCCAAAGTCATGGCACATCTGCTGCCCGACCTCATTGCCCCAATTGATCGCCAGTACACGTTTAAGTTCATATTTGGTAATACCCACATTACCAACAATATTGAGAATGAATGGCGCTTGCTTCGGAAAATCCATGAAAAGTTCTTTTATCCAATAGTCCAGGACTCCGGTTTTAAAAAGCAAGCCGCCAGATGGATGACTGATCAGGATAAATACCCATGGGACACTTCCATCCTGAAAATCGTCGATAATCTTGTGATCGGAGCCGCCAAAAAAGGATAACCTGCCGTCGGCAATGTTGAAGCCTTCGTTCCGCAATCAGATGGATCGCAACCATGCAAACGACTACCAGAACGAAACCACAGAAATCGCCTCCCACCGGCACCCAGGAGTGGGCGGCGAGCAATGTCAATATCCAGGACGGATGCGAGCATGACTGCCGGTACTGCTATGCCAAGACGATGGCGATCCGCTTCAAACGGATGACGGCAGAAAGCTGGGCTATCCCGCAACTGCGCGAACATGATCTGAAACGCAGCTTCACGCAGCGCTCCGGCCGAATTATGTTCCCCACGGCGCATGACATCACGGAGCGGAATATCGAGGAATGCCTGCTCGTTCTCAAGCGTATGCTGAGCGCCGGCAATGATGTCCTGATTGTCTCCAAGCCGTGCCTGGTTTGCATGGAAAAGCTCTGCACGAATCGAAACGGGGACGTTCTAAGTAAATAGCTGTTGGAATGATGTTTATAATGTAATTGACACACCTCTAGCGATGTTTTTGACTGATTGCATGTGCAGATCAGCCAGGCTATTTCGGCGAGCGCTTTGTTCGCCCGTTATGTGAGAATCTACGCGGTTTCGCTGGCGGTCTCCAGCGAGCTTATGCTGCCGGCGTGGTGATCAGGAGCATCACGATGCCGTAGTAGATGAGGAGGGCGATGATGTCGTTGGAGGCCGTGACGAACGGCCCTGACGCCACGGCGGGATCCAGCTTCCAGCGATTGAGCAGCAACGGGACCGAGGCACCGAAGGTGGCGGCAAACATCATGGCACAGAACAATGCCAGTCCCACCGCGAACCCCATGAAGACCGGAGGTCGCGTGGTGGTGGCACCGATGATGAACTGCGCCCACAGCCCGATGGCGACGGCACAGATGCTGCCCATCATCATCCCGGTGACCATTTCGCGAATCAGTACACGGGTGAGCTTGCGGCCATTGAAGGAGCCGAGCGCCAGTCCGCGGACAATGAGCGTCGAGGACTGGATCCCGGTATTTCCGCCCATCGCCATGACGATCGGCACGAAGAAACTGAGCGCGATCACTTCCAGGACATCGATGCTGTGCATGAAGGCCTTGAGGATCATGCTGGTCACCAAACCGGTGCCGAGCGTGATCAGCAGCCAGGGCAGGCGCGCCTTGCTGGCCTGGAAGGGTGACGAATACTCCAGTTCATCATCGGACGAACCGGCGAGCTTGAAGATATCCTCGGAGGCCTCTTCCTGCAACACATCGACCACGTCGTCAATCGTGACCCGACCGACCAGGCGGTTCTCGGCATCGAGAACGGGGAACGAGCTCATGTTGTACTTGGACATCATCCGGGCAACCTCTTCCTGGTCGGTATCGGTACGGGCAAAGAACAGGTCAGTCTCCTCCAGCTCCGCGAGTGTTTTTTTGCGGTTGGCGGCATTGAGGACCTTCCAGAGCTGTACATAGCCCTCCAGTTTCCCATCCGCGTCGGTGACATACACAATGTGCAGGGGCTCTTCCAGTTCGAGCGAACCGATATACTCCAGCGCTTCGGCAGCGGTCTTGTGGCTGGGCATGGAGACGAAATCCGTGGTCATCAGGCCGCCAGCGGTATCCTCGTCGTGGCTCAGTAGCTCGCGGACATCCTCCGAATCCTCGGCATCCATCAGATTGAGAATCGACTCGCTACGCGCCTCGTCCATCTCGCCGAGCATGTCGGCCGCGTCGTCGGGGGCCATTTCCTCGGCAATTTCAGAGATGGTTTGCGGTGAAAGCGCGTCGAGCAGCGTCTCCTCGACGCTATCGTCAAGTTCTGACAGGACATCGGCCTTGCATTCATCGTCCAGGAGGCCAAAGATGGCCGGTCGCAGTGGCTCGGGGGCGGTTTCGATCAGGTCGGCAATATCGGCGGGATGCAGCAGCGCAAGGATCGGCCCCAGGGCATCAAACTGCTCCTGCTGGATCAGTTCCGCAGCGTCCTGTTTTGTGGTCTCGTTTTCTTGTTCCATCATTACCCATCCCGTCCCGTTCCGTTTCGTACCAAATCCAGCTTACCAACCCAGCCTTGCGTCCTGCAAGGGTTATTCCAAAAGGGCGCATAGGAATTGCTGGACGAAACCAGGGGAAACATGCAAGAATCGAACCGTTTTTTGCAGCGAACCAAGGTAAGGAGCGTCTAGTCATGCATGATGTTGAACATCCGTTTCATGTTTTTTCCGCGTCCGATGTACGTACCGCCCTGCCGATGGATAAGGCCGTCGAGGCGATGAAGGCGGCCTTCAAGGAACTGTCCACCGGGGCGGTGACCGTGCCGCTGCGCACGCACATGGCGATTTCCGAGCATGATGCCGATGTCCTGGTGATGTCCTGCTACAGCCCGCGCCTGGAACAGGTCGGTTTGAAAATCATCACCCTGCATCCGCATAATCTCGATCGGGGCCTGCCCTTTATCCAGGCGACGGTCATGCTGGTGGATGCCGAGCGCGGCACGCCGCTGGCCGTGATGAGCGGGGCGGTGCTCACCGCCATCCGTACCGGCGCCGCCTCGGGGGCGGCGACGGATGTGCTTGCGCGGGCGAATGCCTCGCGGGTGGCGATCTTCGGTTCCGGCACCCAGGCGGCAACGCAGTTGGAGGGCATGTGTACCGTACGCCCCATCCGCAGTGCCACCGTCTTTGACTTGGATCACACGCGCGCCCGCCGGTTTGCCAGTCGCATGGAGGAGTCGCTCAAGATCGAGGTGTCCGTCGCCAGTACCGCTGCCGCCGCCCTGGCGGAAGCCGATATCGTCTGCACCGCGACCACCTCGCGGATGCCGGTGTTCGAGGATGCCGATATCGCGCCGGGAACGCATATCAATGCCATCGGCGTTTACAAGCCCCACGAGCGCGAAATCCCGGGCGCCACCGTGGCGCGGGCCCGTTGCGTGGTGGACGAGCGCTCCGCCGCCTGGGAGGAAGCTGGCGAGCTGATCCTTGCCCGCAAGGAAGGGTTGATCAGCGAATCGCATGTATATGCCGAACTGGGCGAAATCCTGGCAGGACTGAAGGTGGGACGGCAGTCGGAGGATGAAATCACGCTGTTCAAATCGGTCGGGATCGCCAACCAGGACCTGTCCGCAGCCCATGCGGTGCTTGCCCGCGGTACCCGCCTCGGACTCGGTTCGTCAGTCTCGCTATAGGGACTTATATTTACGCCGGCATTCGCCCTTCACACTCGGTGGAATGAACGCCAGCGCGGCATAGATCAGCCCTGGAACGATCAGGAGATCGTCCAATTGGCCAAGCATCGGAATGGCATCGGGAATCAAGTCGATGGGCGATAAGAAATAGGCGATCGCGGCGGCCAGGAGCCATCGCGAAACCCTCGGTGTCGAGGGATGCGTCAACAGCGCCCGGTAGTACCCAAGTTCCCTTTTTACGCGCTCGATTATCCGTTTCACGAAGTCCTTAACGACAGGTCCGGCTCGCGCCCATGTTGTTCTTCATGCTGATTTTCATTTTATCCGCTGCGAAACGCAGCAAACGCCCATCGCTGTTTACGCGCGTTTCCGCCTGCCGCGATGCTGATTACGGTCAAGGACTTTCACCAACCACCACCAGGTGATCCAGCCGAGGATAACCATTGCCAACGAGAATAGACCATATGAAATACGCCAGCTCAGGCCCTGCGTGAACGCACTGAATTCTGACATGCCACCAATGCTGGCGATGAGATTAAGAGGTAAAAACACAATGTTAATGATGGTGAGATTCTTCAACAATACGTTCATGTTATTGTTGATTATCGTACCTCTGGCGTCCATAAGACCAGACAGAACCGTCGAGTAGATGCTGGCTTGTTTGCTGGCCTGCTGGTTTTCAATGGAAACATCCTCGAGAAGTGTGATTTGTTCTGGTGTCAGCCTGAGTTTGTCCGCCGCGGTCCGCAATTTGGATAAGATAACAAAATTGGATTCCAAGGCATTGTGATAATACACCAGGCCCTCGCCGAGTTCGAACATCTGAAGGAGATACTTGTTTTCCATTGATGTGACGAGCTTGGCCTGCAATTCCTGAGACATCATCTTGATCGCTTTAAGGTGACCTTGGTAGTGACGGACAGTGTACAGAAGTACACTGAGGATACAGTCCCAGATCGATTCAATTCGCTTGAATTCGCGGCTGGTCATGGCAAGTTCACCCCGTGGCACGATCAGCGCTACGCGGTTTTGCCTGATCGCTATGCCGAGTGAAGACACCTCGAATCGAAGCGATAATGCCGAAGAAAAATTATCGGGGCGTTTCCAGATGATGAAGGTGCCGTCCTGCATATTTTCTACGCGAGGGACTTCGTCTGGATCAAAAATTGCCTCCACGTCGAATGGGTCCAGGGTGAACTTGCGTTTCAAGTCGTCTTTTTCGATATCTGTGGGCTGTAAATAGACGATTACATGAGCGTCATCCGACTGGGTTTGTATGAGCTGCTCAGACGCTATGCGGTAGGATAGTATCATGTCATCACCCAAATTCGGGATTTCCACACTCTCAATCGGAAGGGGCTGCAAACCATAACCGACAAGACTAGTTGATTAGGGAGGAACCCGCAAGTTATTTGTCAGCGTGCATTTTTTTCGGCCAGGATTACGAT
>DIZZ01000229.1:20684-24137 GCA_002428045.1 Verrucomicrobia bacterium UBA6015 | reverse complement strand
CTTTATACCACTTTCAGGTTATATGAGCAATGAGGCCAATGTTTTTTCCAATGCACCCTTTGGGTATGCGCTTCACCGCATCATTCTTGATGCGGCGGGCAAACCGGTGGACTATGCGTTTATCGAAGCCAACGACACGTTTGAGGCCATCACCGGCCTGAAGCAATCCGCGATCATCGGCAAAACTGTCACAGAGGTCATCCCCGGCATCCTGAACGACCCTTTCGACTGGATCGGCTTTTATGCAAAAGTTGCCATTGAGCAGACCACGGCCGTCTTCGAGCAATTCTCACAACATCTTGGACGCACTTACAAAGTAAAGGCGTATTCGCCCCAGAAGCATCATTTCATTACCTTCTTTAACGACATCACCGAACAAAAGATGGCCGAAAGCCATCGGGAAATGACCCGCGAAATCCTGCAGATTCTCAACGAACCGGATGATTTGCGCTTGATTCTCGAGCGCGTTCTGGAGGTGTTGAAGGCGGCGATTGGGGTCGATGCCCTGGGCTTGAGGCTGCAGGAGGGTGAGGATTTTCCTTTTTTTGTCCATATGGGATTCTCCCCGGAATTCCTTGCGACCGAGAATATGCTGGCCGTTCGCGGCAAGGATGGAGCCTTGTCTCGCGAGCGGGATGGACGTGTCCGGCTGGAATGTGCCTGTGGCCTGGTCATCACCGGGAAAACCGATGCAGCCTGCCCGTACACCACCCACAGTGGAAGCTGCTGGATCAACAACGCTTCCGATCTACCAAACCAGCGCGATAGCCAGGATCCGCGGATTAATCCGCGAAACGCCTGCATTCATTGCGGTTATAATTCGATCGCGCTGGTCCCGCTCCTGGCACGGGACCGAATCCACGGGCTGCTTCATCTTTGCGACAAACGCAAGCACCGCTTCTCGCTGACACTGGTGGAATGTCTGGAAGGAATAGCCGCTCATATCGGGATCACCGTGCAGCGCAAGCTTGCTGAAGATGCCCTGCGGGTGAGCGAGATGAAGTATCGGCTGATTGCAGATAACACCTCAGATAGCGTATGGGTCATGGCCCCCGACCTTCGCTTCTCTTATCTGTCACCGTCCACGGAACGTATGTTTGGCTACACGCAAGAGGAGTGGAATACGTTGGACTGGAGCGAATTTGTGCATCCCGAGGACCTGCCACTCGTAAACCAGTCGTTTGAAAGGCTCTTGAACAGTGCGAATGTCATCATGCCTGCCGTCGTCGTTCGTGTGCGGCACAAGAACGGCAGGGCTATGTGGGTTGAGTTCGCTGTGTCAAAAGTCGTTGCCCCCGACGGTCGGCCGAGCGCACTTGTTGGGATCAGTCGTGATATTACCGAGCGCAAGCAGGCGCAGGAGGCGCTGGAACTTGCCAGGGCGCAGGCCGACGCGGCCAACAAGGCGAAATCGGAATTTCTCGCCAATATGTCGCACGAAATACGTACGCCGATGAACGGGGTTCTCGGGTTTTCTGAATTACTGAAAAGCACCGTACTCGACCAAACCCAGAAAATGTATATCGACCACATTTCATCGAGTGGACAGAACCTGCTGCGGATTATCAATGACATTCTCGATCTATCGAAGATCGAGTCCGGGAAAATGGACCTTGAAATCATTCAGACCGATATCATCGAGCTCATTGAACAAACTGCGGAATTGATGAGTTTTCCTGCACGCAAAAAGGGTCTTCGACTGCTCACGACGATTGATCCTGCCATTCCCCGGTTTGCCATGGTCGATCCCGGCAGGCTTCACCAGATCCTGATCAATTTGCTGAGCAATGCCCAGAAGTTCACAGAGAAGGGCGAGATCGAACTGAAAGCCACATTGTTGAATCGAGTAGGAGGCCAAGGAACCCTGCGTTTTTCCGTGCGCGATACTGGCATCGGTATTTCCGCGACGCAGAAAGAAAAACTGTTCAAGGCATTTTCCCAAGGGGACTGTTCAACCTCCCGCAAATACGGCGGAACCGGACTCGGACTGGTGATTTCGGATCAGTTGGTACAGAAAATGGGGGGCAGGCTGGCGTTTGAGTCCGCACAGGGCGTGGGATCCGACTTTTTCTTTTCCATCGAAACAACCCTCGGAGACGGTAGCAAAATAGATGTCGAAAGGAATACGGCAACCGAAGTAATAGAAACCTCGCAGGCGTATAAAATCCTGATCGCAGAGGACAATCCCATCAATATGGTGCTCGCCTCAGAGCTTATCCGGATGCTGATGCCGACAGCAGAAATCATTGAGGCTGTAAACGGCAAAGACGCATTGGACAAAATCGTAGGTCTTCAGCCGGATCTTGTGTTCATGGATGTTCAAATGCCGGACATGGATGGCAATGAGGCAACCTCCAGATTGCGTCAACATGAAACCCACGAGAAGCGCTCTCGCACCGTGGTTATCGGGCTGACCGCAGGGGTGCTAAAGCATGAAAGAGAAAGCGCATTAGAAAGTGGTATGGATGACTTCCTGCCGAAACCTTTTGGCATCGATCAACTCAAAGCCATCCTGGACAAGTATTGTTCCGTAGAAACAACCTTTTGCGTTCCCATTGGCTCTGCCATCCGGAGCAGGATGCTCCGGGTACGTTCACGGCAATGACTTGCACGACGCGGACGGGGTGCAACCCGTCCTTTGGATTCCACTCTTTATTATTCCGCACTGACGGCCGCCGTGAGCAGCGCATCGCCGATCCGGTTCAGCGGCATCTCCACACAAGCACCACCCAGTTCAACCGCGCGCTTGGGCATGCCATAGACGACCGAGGTGCGCTCATCCTGTGCAATGGTGTAAGCACCGGCCTGCCGCATCTGCACCATGCCTTCCGCGCCGTCCGCCCCCATGCCGGTCAGGATCGCCCCGACCACATTGGCCCCTGCGAAACGGGCCGCCGACTTGAACAGGACATCTACACTGGGACGCTGACGACAAACCGGCGGCCCATCGCGCACTTCCACATAGTACCGAGCTCCACTGCGCCGGAGCAGCATGTGGAAATTGCCCGGCGCCAGCAGGGCCAGCCCCGGGATAACGGAATCGCCATCCTGCGCCTCGCGAACCTCGATCGCGCATAGTTCATTAAGCCGATTGGCAAATGTCGCCGTGAAATAGGCGGGCATGTGCTGGACGATCACGGTGCCCGGGGCACCGGCAGGGAACCGCTCCAGCACCTCGCGAATCGCTTCGGTCCCACCGGTCGAGGCCCCGATCGCAATAATCTTGTGTGTCGTCTGGGAAATCGAGAGCCGTGGCCTAGCAACGGCAGGAACCACCGCCGCCTGCCCCGCCCCGCCAGGCGTGCGAATACGCGCCCACCGGGCCGCCCGCAGCCGCTCGACGAGCTGCTCGGTCATCTCACCGACACTGTAGGCCGATCCCGGTTTGCACATCACATCCACGGCCCCCGCTTCCATCGCTTCCAGTGCCATGGCACTGCCGCGCGCCGTCAG
>DIZZ01000229.1:18171-20635 GCA_002428045.1 Verrucomicrobia bacterium UBA6015 | reverse complement strand
GGGCATTTCAATATCGAGCAGCATGACATCCGGTTTCAACTGCACAATCTTGTCGCGGGCGACATACGGATCGGGTGCCGTCCCGACCAGTTCGATATCCGGATACCGCTGCAGCTCGCGGGTCAGCACCTGCCGCACAATCGCCGAATCATCAACCACCAGCACACGAATCGGTTGCACTTGACTCATACCGCCTCCTGTCCGTTGATTCCGGGCTGCTGCGACATCAGGCGTGCCACGGTTTCAAGCAAGATCCGGGGTTCAACTGGCTTGAGCAGGATGGCGTCGGGGATGACGTCCCCTAGCGACATCTGCAAATCCGTTCCCGCATACCCGCTGATCAATACCACCCGTGCGGCGGGATCCATCGAACGGATCGCCTTGAGCACCTCGCCCCCGCTCAGGGTCGGCATGACGGCATCCAGCAGCACCAGGTCAATCCGATGACGGTTTGCCCGGTAACAGGCGAGCGCTTCCTCTCCGTCTGCAGCAAGCAAGGTCTGTATTCCCAGCCGCTTGAGCACCGCCGCCCCGATCTGGAGCAACTGCGGTTCGTCATCCACCAGCAAAACCGTTCGCCCGCTTAAGCTTTGCGGCGCATGATCCGCCGCCACCTCTGCCGCTGCCGCTGGCGCTGGCGCAGGAACCGCTGGCAACAGGATCGTGAACCGGCTACCCTTGCCGGGCGAACTGTCGACCTGCAATTCGCCATGGAGCACGGACACCAGCTTGTGAACGGCGGTCAGCCCCAGTCCGCGCCCGGTGAGCTTCGTGGTAAAGAACGGCAGGAAAAGCTTCGCCTTGACGTTCTCATCCATACCGCAGCCATTATCCTGCACATCGATCCGCAAGCCGGGGATGCCCAGACCGTTGGCATCGTGGCGACTCCCGTCAACCGCCACCGTCAAGGAGATCAGACCGGGACGCCCCTCCAGTGCCTCGACCGCATTCATCACCAGATTGAGCAGGATCTGGCGCAGATGATTCGGGTCGCCCTTCAGGAAGGGAAGGGCATCGCCAAGGCGGCAATCGAGTTGAGCATGCTTTGGAATGGTCACCCGGAACAGGGTTTGCAGCTCCGATACCATCGCAGACGGATCGATCAGGCAGTCGGGGAGGGTCGCCTTGCCCGCATAGGCCAGCATATCGCGACAAAGGCCACCCCCACTGACGGCCGCCGCATGGATATCGCGCAACCGCCCGTGCAATTCAGACCCCGGTTCGCTCACGGAGCGGCCCAGTTCGGCGTGTCCCATGACCATGGCGAACAGGTTGTTAAGATCGTGAACAATCTCACTGACCATCAGTCCGAGACTTTTCAGGCGCTGGTCATGCAACTCGCCATCTGTCACCTTGCATCCCCTTCGCTAGCCATGCGCAAGCATCCAACCACCTGCTGGTCATCGACACTCAGCACCACGGGCTCGGCACCCCCCTCAAGCACCGTGACCTCGGCAAGCGCCCCGCGCAGGGCCGACGGAGGATCGAGGGAAAAGACCGTATTCACGCCAAACCACTTTGCCGTCAACGAACCCGTCACGATATTGGCCCATTCACGGATGGCATCCTCGACCGCCGTCTCCGGGACGTCCTCGGCATCCATACCCATGACATTGGCCGCCATTTCGGCACACATCGAGACCGGCAAGGCGACCAGGACCTCGCCGCACTGGTCGGCACCCCGGAAAACCACGGACGACGCCAGATACTCAACCGAGGAATCCGCAGGCTCCGTGGCGTATTCGCCAGCTTCCGCGAACATGAACGCGAATTCCTCAAGGGTCTCCATCATCACATCCCGCAGCATGTTACGCATACGCATGGTTGTCTCATCGCTCATGGTTCACCCTCCACCGTACCGGGCCCATGACGGCCCATCAAACGAAACGCCACCGCCTTACATCAACGTCATCAGGATATCGGACTTCTTCGATTCCTCATTGACCTCGTCAACGATGACCGAGATATCCGACACGGCCAGCCCCAGCCGTTTCCATACCGACTGGACACACGTGGGTTGCGCCAGATCGCCCCCGTCACCGATATGCTCAAGGTTGCAGATATAGTTGGCCACATGACACATCGCCGTCAATTCCCAATGCGCATCGGGCGCGGAATCGGGGTCATGGTGCCAGAGAATCGAAAGCATCAGCTCCTCGGAAAGATTCCATTTCCCGCAGAGCCAGCCACCCAGCGTGGCGTGATCGATACCAACCACCTCCTGCTCCGCATTGCAAAGCATCATCGGCGACGACTTGGCCATGGCCAGCGCCCCCCGGAAATCGTCGGCCATGTACTGGTCCATGATCAGCTTGCCGATATCGTGCAACAGGCCCGCCAGGCGCAGCACTTCCTTGCTGTGCCGCTTGCGCATATTCTTGGACGCATGCGCATACACTACACAGGCGGCAATGCCCACACTGATCGAGTGCCGCCAGAACTCGTTACGGTCGAACCCGTCGTT
>DIZZ01000229.1:0-18127 GCA_002428045.1 Verrucomicrobia bacterium UBA6015 | reverse complement strand
TCCCAGACGGGCAACCGCCTGTTGCACCGATTGGATTTCTACGCCACCGGCATAGAGCGAGGAATTGACCACTTTCAGGATGCGGGTTGAAATGGCCGGATCATCCTCGATCAGTTTGGCGATCGATTTGGCATCCGAATTCGGATCCTTCACGGCAACGGAAAGCTTCTGCATCACGGCTGGCAACGTGGGCAGGTTCCGAATACTATTCAGCGTATCAATGATTTCTTCAACGGTTCTCATGGGCAACTACAACCTTTCTGATCAACACTTGGCGCCGCACTCAGTTCACGGACTCCGGACCACCCTGCCCTCCTAGGCAACGTTGCATAATATCGCGAATGCCTTCCGGGGTAAAGGGTTTGTTTAAATATTCTCGCACCCCCCTGGCTTTCAGCTCGCGCATACGCATCTCGCTACGATCGGTGCTCACGATCACAACCGGAGTTCCCTTGAGCATCCCGCGCCGCTCCATCTCCTCGACCATCTCTACCCCGGTCATCACCGGCATGTTCAGATCGGCAAAGACCAGGTCAATCCAATTGGAATCGAGCTTTTCAAGGGCTTCCTTGCCATTGGCTGCCTGATAGATTTCGCCGATATCGACCCCGGTCATCCGCACGGCGCGCTCCACGACGCTGCGCACAATCATCGAGTCATCCACGATAAGGACATTATATGCCATGTTGATCCTCCAAGGTTCCCTGCGCTATTATATCAACGCATCCCACTCATTCAGCCGTTCCAGCGTCGTACTGGCCAGATACTCGATATCGCGCGCACGCAACCCCAGCGAGCCAGCCACCCCTTCCGCTACCCGGTAACGGAACCCGTCAATCCCATCGCCGATCCCTGCACTGTAAATCAGGGTATCGGCCAGGTGAACCATCAACGCGGCGTCCTTGTAGGTCCCCGCCGCCCCCGGGTGATGATGATCGGCAACGCAGGACACCAGCTCCTCGGGGAACGACCATTGCTCCATCAGCCAGGCCCCGGCCTGCGCGTGGTCAACCCCGATCACATCGCGCTCAATCTGGTCATATTCGGTATCGCTACCAGCCAGCCGGGCATCCAATTCGGGACGCATTTCCTGCACAAAGGGATCGAGCACCACCTTGCCCATATCATGCAGCAGCCCTGCCGTGAACAGCAAGTCATGGGGATAACTCAGTTTCTGGGCAAGCCCTTCTGCTGCCAACGCCACCCCGATCGAATGCTTCAGGAGCATCTTCGGTTCCACATCGTATCCCTTGAGCCTGCCCGCCAATTCGACCGACACCCCCTGCGCCATGATGATCTTGAACAACCGCTGCATCCCGAGACGGACGAAGGCCTGCTGCAGGGAATCTATCCGGGCGGCACCGGAGAAGGCGGCGGAATTGACCACCTTGAGGATGTTCATCGTCATTCCCGGATCGTAGCGGACGATATCGGACAACTGCTTGAAGGAGACATCCGGGGCATTGATGGACTCGACCAATTCGCGGTACATGGCGGGCATCGGCTGATGCTTCTTGACCGCCGCCTGGACTCGCGCGATCATCGCCCGTTGCCGCGCCTCTGGCTGGATTGACGCACTCATCTTAAAACTCACTTTCTACACCGCTGCTGCGCAGCGTGCAACGGCCGGTCCCGATCTCGAGACGGAGCGTCCGCGACAGGGCGCCACCGACCTCCTCCGCCTTGATCATCAGTCCATTCTTCCAAAGGATCTTGCGCAGCACCGTGTGGTTGCGCTCGCCGATCCGGAACAGGTTGCTGTTGTCCAGGATCCGCGCACAACCGGCGACCTTCACGATGGCGCGCGACCGGCTGAGCCCCAGGTCGAAGAGCATGCCCAGGAACTTCATCATCCCCGAGTCCACGAACATGAAGGGTTTATCCTCCGCCTTGCGGGGATCAACATTTGCCAGCGGGAGCATGCAGTGGAGGATCCCGCCGACATGCACGCCGGGATCATAGATGGCGACGCCCACGCACGACCCGAGCGAATATGTCACGAGCACATCATTCACATCATTCGAGACGCGCCCGTCGGCTATGTCGATAATAATCTGGTTCATTTTATATATACCGAAGGCTGTACGCTACGTAACTCACAAAGCATCCCGGAAAGGCTTTCCGCGTGCCCCACCATTAAATATCCCCCTGGCTTTAACAACCGCCAAGCCTCATCAAGCAGCCCTTTTCGTACTGCGTTGTCGAAATATATCATAACGTTGCGGCAAAATACAATATCGAAAGGGCCTTTCATCGGATAGGGCGGATGGGCCAGGTTCAAACGTGCAAACGAGATCATCCGACGGAGCTCGTCAACGACCTTGTAACAGTCATTCCCGCTGGCATCCTTTTCCTTGCGGAAGAAGCGCCGCGCAAAGGTTTCGGGAACTTTTTCCATGTGGCGTGGTTCGTACTGTCCCCGCCGGGCAACCGCCAGAGCGCGTGTGGATATATCCGTGGCAAGGATCTTCACATCGCAGGATTCCCCGAGGACGGCACGGGCCGTCATGGCGATCGTGTAGGGCTCCTCCCCGGTGGAGGACGCCGCGCACCAGATGCGAAACCGGGTCTGACCCTCGCTGCTCCATTGCCGCAGCAGGCTTTCCATGATCTTGAAATGCTGCCCCTCGCGAAAGAAGTAGGTCAGGTTGGTGGAAATGGCATTGAGCATCTCGACCAGTTCATCACCCGTCGTATCCTCCTTGACCGTCCGCAGGTAGTCCTCATAGCGCGACAACCCCAGCGAGCGCATACGCTTTCCCATGCGAGCGGACACCAAGGCCTCCTTCTGGGGCCCGAGGCGAATACCCGCCTTTTCATACACGTAATCGCAGAACCGTTGAAAGGTCTCCGGACTTAGATTCTCACTGTTCATACCCACCCACCCCCCCCACCCCGCATAGGCACATGCCTACACACAAAAAATCATTTACGCATCTCAACCGCCAAGTCAAGATACGCGGCCTCCAAGGCATCCAGGCGCACCCTCATCACGGCGGAATCCGCGAGGATTCCTTCCATCTCAAGCACCATGGCTTTCGCCGACAGCAGATGCGCCCCCACATTGGCCGACGAGCCCTTGATGGTATGTGCCAGGCGCCGGAACTCCTCGTCATGCCCCAGCAACAGGCTCTGCTGCAACGCCGCTAACTGGCGCGGCAGGTCGTTCAGGAAGCCCGCCACAACCACGCGCACCAAGTCCGCATCACCCATCAGCCGACGACGCATCTCCGTATAATTCCAGATCGCCTCGTCAATGCCTGCAGGGATCGCCCCCTCGTCCACCGCCGCCGCCGGTGCAGCGGACTCTTCCGCGCGGGACACCACCGGTAACCACTGCATCAGGAGCGCCCGCAGGGTCCGGGAATCGAGCGGCTTGCTGATATAATCGTTCATGCCTGCCTCGATGCATTTCTCGCGGTCACCCTGCATCGCATTGGCCGTCATGGCAATGATCGGCACGGTGACCACGTCGGCATCTTTTCCGCTCCCACCGGTCCCATTGTCAATCCCCCGCTGGCGGCGACGCTCCGCCCGGCGGATCTGCCGGGTGGCCTCAAGCCCGTCCATCACCGGCATCTGCACATCCATCAGCACCAGGTCGTACACCGTGTTGTCAACCGCATCGACCGCCGCCAGCCCGTTATCGACCCAACTGACCTCAAGCCCCAGTTTCGACAGGATGCTAAGGGCGACCTGGCGGTTGGTCGCATTATCCTCTACCAGCAGAACACGCTGGCGCCCGATCTCCGCGACGGTCGCTGGCGTGACCACGGGCTGAACCGGCGAAACCTCCATCCGGGCCATCTCGGCCTGCACCTCTGGCGACGCCACCTCGGCCACATCAAATATCGCGGTGAACCCGAACACCGATCCTGGACCCCCGCCAGCACGGCGACGCTCCACCCAGGGGCTTTCGACCTTGATCTCCCCTCCCATCAGCTCCACAAGCTGGCGTGAAATGGCAAGCCCCAGTCCTGTCCCTCCGAATCTACGGGTCACCGATCCGTCCGCCTGACTGAACTTCTCGAAAATCATATCCGCCTTGTCCGCCGCAACCCCGATCCCCGTGTCACACACCTCAAAGCGCAACACAACCGACGACAACGCCGTCCCGCCCTCCTCGCGCTTGAATCCTTCCGGACCTCCGTTCGCCGACGATACCAACACCACCTTGACCCTCACCTCTCCAGACTCCGTGAACTTGAGGGCATTCCCGATCAGATTGAATAGCACCTGGCGCAGCCGATCCGGATCGCCGTAAAGCCAGCAGGGAACGGTCTCGTCGACCAAGGACGACAGATCGATCCACTTCTCATGGGCCGATAACTGCATGCGTGCCAGCAGGTCATCCAGTAGCCGACGCGGACCAAACAGACGCCGGTTCAGCACCAGTTTCCCTGCCTCGATCTTGGAGTAATCCAGAATGTCATTGATCAGCGACAGCAGGAACTGGCCACTCGATTGCACCGTCTCGGCGTACTGCCGCTGTTCCGGCGTCAGCTCGGTCTCCAGTAGCAGGGAATTCATACCGATCACCCCGTTCATCGGGGTACGGATCTCGTGACTCATATTGGCAAGGAACTCGCTCTTGGCCTGGCTGGCCATATCGGCCGTGATCGCCAGCGCCTGCGCGATCTCGGTTTGCCGGGCCAGCTCTTCGGTACGTTCGGTCACCTTCATCTCAAGCAGCCGGTTGGCATCCTGCTGCAGTTGCTGCAGCCGCTGGATCTCGATATTCGACGCGATTCCCGCGAGCAGCACCGACAGCAGCGCACCGAAGACCGGCGAGAAACCGGATCCGTCCCCCATGCAGATCCCGGCGAACATGCCGATCGTATCCTCCCGCGTGGTCATCGCATGCATGACCACACACTTGCCGGCATCCATCGAGGGCACCACCCGCAAGCCCCCGTAATTGAGCACCCAGGCAAAATTCCCATTCTGGATCTGTGCTTCAATCTCGCGCTGCACATCGCCCCCGGCAGATTCCGGATAAGCAAACTGCAACGTGTAATCCAGCATCTCGCGATCCAGGATCAGCACCCCGAAGCACTCCATATCCGGCATGATCTTGCGGATATGCGACGGCAGCTCCGAACAAAGTCCAATGATGCCATCCGCAGTGGCCCCAGACGAGACATCGCGACCGGACGGACGCGAAAAAGCATGAATCACATCAATCATGTCCAGCGTGGAGAGCTCGTTGTATGCCGGTTCCATAAGTACCTACCCTAGAATCATCGCGACCATTTCCTCGAATTGCGAACTGACATCGTCCGCGACAAACTGCAGACGTTCCGGGGTCAGCCGCAGCCTGTCCAGCACAACCGGTTGCACCGAGGGCACCAGGTCACTTCCGCTGAACCCGAGCCCCAGTGCATGCGCGATGACGTCCCCGAAATGCGTCGTGGCGCTTTCCACCGGGTAACCAATACACTTCATGGGCTGATGGTGATACCGGATCACCTCCGTCAGCGACGGGGGCAGCTTCCATGCACTCAGCAATTCCCCGCCGACATCCGCATGCGTGAACCCGAAGATCTCCTGCTCAACCTCTGGCAGGGAACGGTTCTGCCGCCGCGCCTGCTCGACCGCCTCCCACGCCTCATCCTTGAGTTCCTGGAGCATGATCAGCCGCCCGACATCATGCAGCAGCCCGCAGACGAAGAAGCGTTCAGCATCACGGTCACCCGCCTGCCGGGCAATCGCGCTGGACGCCATGGCACAGCCGATGGAATGTTCCCAGAACTGGTTGATATCCAGCCCGCTCACCTGTCGCTCGCGGAACACCCCGACCACGCTGGTGGCCAGGGCCAGGGAACGCAGTTGCGTCGTCCCCACGATCACACAGGCTGCCGAGATGCTGTCGATCTTGGAGGGGAATCCGAAAAAGACGCTGTTGACCAGTTTGAGCAACCGGGTGGTCAACCCGACATCCTCCCGGATGATCGAGGAGACATCCGACAACGAGGATCGCGGGTTGTTCACGGCGGCATTGATCCGCTGGTAAACGGCGGGCAATGATGACACCGTACTGACCTTACGGACAATATCGGATGGCTTCAACGTGCTCATGATGCACCCCCGGATGGTTTCCACTTACCCCCGGCGATGCGCTGCACACAGGCCGAGAAAAGAACCGCCAGCAATGGATGATCATAACCGCAGACACTGAAGATCTGCTCGGCCTGCACCGTGGCGGCGGCCAGCTCCGCCGCCGTGAAGGCGGGCAGCGCCCCCTCCCCGGCATCCGCCTGATGCCCCACGATGTTAACCTCGCGGAGCCCCCACATCTGCAACGCCCGCAGATGACGGGGGGTCAATTCCGTGCCGGCGGCAATCAGTAACTTCCCTCCCGCATCCTTCACGCTCTCGGCCAGAATCGCACCCGGCTCAAGCGCCGCACAAGCAACCATCCGCATGACATCCTCCCTTGCTGGGTTAGGTCATCTTCAGCGGCGACAGCGCCCAGATGTCGCGGGCATATTCATGGATCGTCCGGTCGGACGAGAATTTACCCGACCTGGCCACATTCAGCAGGGCCTTGCGATCCCACACCTGCGGATCCAGATAGGTCTGCTCCACGCGGTCCTGCGTGTCGCTGTAGGCCCGCAGATCCCCCAGCAGCATGTAATGATCCCCGCCATCGAGCAGCCCGAAGAGGATCGGTTGGAAGATGTCCGGCTCGACCATGCTGAAGAAATTACCGGCAATCATGTCCAATGCCCGCTTGATCTCCGGATCCGCCTCGTAGATCGCCCGCGAATGATAGGTCGGACGGCGTTTGAACACCTCCTCGGTGGTCATCCCGAAGATGAAGATATTCTCATCGCCAACCTCCTCACGGATCTCGACGTTAGCCCCGTCGAGGGTGCCGATCGTCAGCGCCCCGTTGAGCATCAGCTTCATGTTGCCCGTACCCGAGGCTTCCGTGCCCGCCAGCGAGATCTGCTCACTCAGGTTGGCTGCCGGGATGATGCGCTCGGCCAGCGAAACCCGGTAGTTGGGCAGGAACACCAGGGCCAGCCGATCCTTGACCTCGGGATCGTTATTGATCACCTCGGCGACCTGGTGGATCAGCTTGATGATCAGCTTGGCCATGAAGAAGCCGGGAGCCGCCTTGGCCGCGAAGATGAACGTCCGGGGCACACGGACTGACGAGGGATCATCCTTGATGCGGTTGTACAGCATGATGATATACAGCACCAGCAGCAACTGCCGCTTGTACTCGTGCAACCGTTTAACCTGCACATCAAACAGCGAACCGGCAGGCACCACCACGCCCACCTCGCGATGGATGTAATCGGAAAGCGACGCCTTGTTACGTTCCTTGATCATGCGGAAATCGGCCAGGAACTGCGGATCATCCACGAATTTCTCCAGATCCCGCAACTGCTCCAGGTCATGGATCCACTTGTCGCCGATCGCCGTCGTAATGAACCGGGCCAGCCCGGGATTCGCCTTGAGCAGCCAGCGGCGCGGGGTGATCCCGTTGGTCTTGTTGTTGAACTTCTTAGGCCAGAACTCGGCAAAGTCGCGCAGCAGATGCTCACGGATCAGCTTGCTGTGCAGCGCGGCAACCCCGTTGACGGAGCAGGAGCCGACAACCGCCAGATGCGCCATGCGCACATGCTGCGGACTGCCTTCCTCGATCAGGCTCATGCGGCGCAGCCGGTCGTTATCCATCGGGTATCGGATCGACACCGCCCGCAGGAACCGGGCGTTGATCTCATTGATGATCTGCAGGTGACGCGGCAGATGATAGGACATCATCGGCACCGACCATTTCTCCAGCGCCTCGGTCAGGATGGTGTGGTTAGTGTAACCGACACAGGCGGTCGTGATCGCCCACGCCTCCTCCCAGCAGAGTCCCTCGGAATCCATCAGCAGACGCATCAGCTCGGGCACCATCAGGGCCGGATGCGTATCGTTCAACTGGATGAAGGCCTTATCCGGCAATTTGTGGATGTCGGTATTGGAGACCTTGAAGCGGCGGATGATATCCTGCAGAGTACAGCAGACAAAGAAATATTCCTGCCGCAGGCGCAGGGCCTTGCCTTCCAGCACGTTGTCGTTGGGATAAAGCACCTTGGTCAGGTTCTCGGCCAGCACCTTGTCCTGAACCGCCTCGACATAGGAACCGCGATTGAATTCATCGAAGTCGAACTCCTCGGCCGAGCGGGCCGACCAGAGACGCAACGTGTTGACCGTCTTGCCGCCGTACCCCACCACGGGCAGGTCGTAGGGCATACCGATCACGGTCTTGGTATCCATCCACTGCCAGCGCAGGCTACGACCGTCGGCCAGCGCCTCGACCTTGCCCCCGAATTGCACGGCGAACGATAGATCCGGACGGGCGATCTCCCACGGGTTCCCTTCCTTGAGCCAGGCATCCGGTTCCTCGACCTGGCGCCCGTTGACGATTTTCTGGTTGAACATGCCATAGTCATAGCGCAGGCCATACCCCACCGCCGGATAATCCAGCGTCGACAGCGAGTCCATGAAGCAGGCCGCCAGGCGCCCGAGACCCCCATTGCCCAGACCGGCGTCGACCTCGTAGTCGCGCAGCAGGTTCCAGTCCAGTCCCATTTCCCCCATGGCCTCGCTACAGACGTGATCCAGACCCAGGTTGATGACATTATTTCCCAGCAAACGCCCGATCAGGAACTCCATGGATAGATAGTAGATCCGCCGCACATTCTGCTCGCGATGGGTCCGCTGTGTCGCCAGCCAACGCTCAACGACACGATCACGGACGGAGAGTGCCAGCGCATAGTAACAGTCGCGATCAGTCGCCATGTCAAAGTCGCGAGCCAGCGAGTATTTCAAATGGCGCTCGAAATCATGCGCCAGACCTTCCGATGTCATGGGCACGAAACCGTCATGCCCGTTTGTCTTATGCTTCCCAGAATTCATCATTTTCCTTTCCAGCCTCGGGGTTCATCCAACCACCGGCTTCCACCGCCCCACAAAACGACGAAAACGCAGCACGCAATGCATGGATATGGTCCTCGACCAACCCCCACTTCGCGTTAAACGCCTCCGTTTCCATTAACATGACAAGCCCACACATCGCCTCGGCACCCACATTGGCGCAGGCCCCCTTGATCGAATGGAGCTGCCGCGCCACCTCGGGACCGCGATTCGTCCGAACCATGACCTCCATGGCCGTCAATTGATCCGGCACATGGGCGATAAACAAGTTGGTAACGACCCTCGCCACCGTCTTGTTGTTATCCAAGCGCCTCAATACACCCGCCAAATCCCATATCGGGTGTGAACCGGTTGGCACCACCGATACCACGGATATCACTTCCGTTATTGATCCCGGTTCGGTGGCGGCCTGCCGCCCCGTTCCCATCCACTTCTTCAGCATGGCATATAAACCATGTTGATTCAATGGTTTACTGATATAATCGTTCATGCCCGCCGCCAGGCACGTTTGACGGTCCCCCTGCATGGCATTGGCGGTCATCGCAATAATCGTGAGCGCTTCCCGCCCGGCCGCACCCGCACCAGCCGAGTCCGCCGCCGCCCGTTCCTGCCGGCGGATCTCCTCGGTCGCCGCCAGACCATCCATGACCGGCATCTGCACATCCATGAGCACCAGGTCATAGTGAACCTTGCTGATCGCCTCCAGGGCGGCGCGACCATTCGCCACGCAATCGACCTTCACGTCCAGCCGCGTCAACATGCTCACGGCAACCTGCTGGTTGATGACGTTATCATCCGCCACCAGGACGCAGCCGCCCAGGGACAACGGGCTGCTCCCGGCCTCGACAGCCTCCGGGGCTGCCGCCACCTCGTCCGGTTCCGTCTCGTGGGCGATCTTGAACGCCAGCGTGAACGAGAATACCGCACCGGGACCCCCGACGCCGTCACTCGCCGGGGCTGGACTCTGCACCCCGATCTGCCCCCCCATCAACTCGACCAGTTGCTTGGAAATGGCCAGACCAAGCCCGGTTCCGCCATACTTGCGGGTCATCGATCCATCCACCTGCGAGAACTTGGTGAACAGCAGATGCTGCTTATCCTTGGCGATGCCGATCCCGGTATCGCGCACCGCAAAGACCAATTGCACCGTATCGGGGATGTACATCGCCGCCGCATTCCCATGCCGACGGGGTAACTCCGATGCCGACGCTTCCGCTTGCTTAACCTGCACCTCAACACGTCCCTTTTCCGTGAACTTGACGGCATTCCCCACCAGATTGGTCAGTACCTGCCGCAGGCGCACCGCATCCCCGAACAAGACCGGCGGCACATCCGGGGCAATCTCGAACCGCACCTCCACCCCCTTGACCCGGGCGGGAATTTCCAGACCCTCGATCAGATTCTGCAGCAGCGACTTGAGGACGAACACCTCGGAGGCCAGCTCGAACCGCCCGGATTCGATCTTGGACAGGTCCAGGATATCATTGAGCAGGGCGAGCAGGACCTCGCTGCTGGACTGCACGATCTGCACGTAATGCCGCTGATCCTCGGTCAGCGGGGTATCCATCAGGAGTGAGTTCATGCCGATGATCCCGTTCATCGGGGTACGGATCTCATGACTCATATTGGCAAGGAACTCGCTCTTGGCGATATTGGCCATCTGTGCTTCCATCGCCATCGCATTGGCCCGGTCCACCGTGCTCTCCAGTGCCTGGTTCATCTTCTGCAGATCCGCAGCGGCCTGCTTGATACGGGTGATCTCCTCCTTGACTGCCACATAATGCGTCGTTTTCCCTGCGGCATCACGCACCGGGGCGATCACGGCCGATTCCCAATACAACGAGCCATCCTTGCGCTTGTTCTGGAATTCCCCATGCCACTCACGCCCGGCCAGCAGGGTTTCCCAGAGTTGCTGGTAAAGGTCGCCTGGCATCTCTCCCGATTTGAGAATCCGGGGGTTCTTGCCGATCGCTTCCTCGACCGTGTATCCCGTTGAGTGTTCAAAATACGGATTGGCGTATTCGATAGCGCCATCGGGATCGGTAATGACCACCGTGATCGGGCTCTGCTCGATCGCGCGGCTCAGGGTCTGCAGGTGCTGCTGCATCTGCTTCTGCTCGGTAATGTCCAGCATGACGCCAACCAGACCGGTCAGGGCTCCATCCTGGTCTTTCATCACCGTCTTCTGGAATAGCACATCACGCAGCCCTTTCGCGGCACTGGCCACTTTCTCCTCATACACCTGGACGCTGCCGTTCTGGAACAATGCCTGATCCTGCTGGTGATATATTTCCGCCTGATGCGGCGGGCATATATCAACCGCGGATTTACCCGCCAGCGCAGCCGTCGACAACCCCATGAACGCCTCGAACGCTGGATTCACCCACAGGTAACATTCCTGCATGTCCTTGTAAAAAACCGGGGCAGGCATGGCCTCCAGCAACGAGCGCAGGCGCATCTCGCTGGTGACGAGCGCCACCTCCACCGTCTGCTGTTTTTCCTGCAGGTGGTGCTCGTCTCGCCGGATGCTGATATCCGTACGCACCACCAGGATCACCGTGACCGTCAAGACGACCACCAGCAACATCAGGAACAGTCCTCCCGACGCAAGCATCAAGTCCCAGTAGCCCGCCAGTTCATCGGTCACATCGTGTAATAGGAGCACATGGCCGATTTCCTTGCCCGCCACATCCGTGAACGGAATCAATGCGACCCGCCAGTCACGCCCTGCCAGCGAAAACTCCGATACCCTGCCGGGAGGAACAGCACCATGAGCCAGCCCCATGAGCGGCAACAATGCCGCAGGAACATTCGCCATCGACGTATAGACAATTCTGGACGCGTCAAGGATCAACACCAGTTCCAGTCCGGTTTGCCGGTGACGCATCTCCATGAACGACGCGACATCCTGCCCCAACTCCACAAACCCTACCCGTTCGGTGTCGCGATAGACCGGAGCCACTACGCGCACCACCACGTCGCCCGACGACCCCAGTTCAATCCCGCTGGTTATCCGATGGTTTCGCGCCGCCCCCTGAAGCGTGAGGCGACCAACGAAATCCCCGCGTTTTTCGGGCTTGTGCAGCCGCAGCAGGCAGATCTGCTGGGGATCAATGAACGACATCCGGCTCACGGAATATTCACGATTCATCACCTCGAACCGGGCAAACCAGTCCCGCTGCAGCAGCTCCGCATCGCCACTGGCGAGTGCATTGACCAACCGTTCGTTCCCAACCATGGACGAAAGGGTCATGGCCATGCCATCCGTCCGGTTTTTCAGGTCCATTTCGTATTCGGCCTGGAAAAGGCGGACGTCGGTGGCCATCTGATCATTGAAATGCTGGCGCTGCAGGCGTTTCAGGAGCACCGCGCCGCCAACACCGCAAATAGAGATCAGCACCACCAGGGGAATCAACAAGCGGCGAGTCACCGGAAACCGGTGGGTCGGCCTTGACGGCTCCTCATGGACTGATTGTTGATCACTCATGCCATTTCATCCTGTCAAAAAATCGTAATCCTAATCGCGGCAATCTGCGCCTCTGCGCGAGATCAACATTATGCGTGAGTTAATCCCCCAGCGGAAAATAGATATCCACACAGGTTCCTTCGCCCACCGCACTGGTCACCTGGATACACCCTGCATTCTGCCGGACGATACCGCACACCGCTGGCAACCCCATCCCGCTGCCCTTGCCCGGTGGCTTGGTCGTGAAGAATGGATCAAAGATCCGCGAGAGGATCTCGTCGGTCATCCCGATCCCGTTATCCTCCACACGCAGGCGCACATACCGCCCGGGCTTGCAGCCCACTTGCTTTGCACAAAACGCCTGATCGAGAAAAACATCATTCGTGGAAAGTGCGATGTGTCCAACTGCCGGGTTCACCGCATCGCGGGCATTGGAACATACGTTGGCCAGGATCTGGTCAAGCTGCCTCGCATCCATGCGAACCACGCCACCCAGCACCCCGGGAGTCCATCGAATGGGGACCGCCGAGCCAATCAGATGCTCCAGCAGCGGAATCGAATGCGCAACCGCCGCATTGATGTCGAGATCAACGGGAGCGATCGCCTGGTTGCTGGCGAACTCAAGCACCTGGCGGGAAATCATCTGACGGGTCTGCACGGCGGCATTCTGCGTCGCAGCCATCAGCCGATCCAGCCATTCGCGTCCCGGTTGCGTCGGGGGCACATGTTCGAGATATTGCTCGGCATACCACTGGATCACCATGATCATGTTGTTGGCATCATGCGCCACGCGGCGGACCAGCTTGCCCAGCGACTCCATGGTCTGCGCATGGCGGAATTGCTCTGCCGCCCAGTCGCATCCCTGCACCGCCGCAGGGGCCGCCACGGCCGACGGCGACACCGGCACAACCTCAGCATCCTGACGCCCCGATGGCGTAACCGCCTTGACCGGTGACACCGCCCCCATCGGCAACTCGATATCCTTCAGCAGTTTGCGAACGCTGGCCAGAAGTTCGTCACGGCGATAGGGCTTGTTGATGAACCCGCAGCGGAAACCATCACCGACATGTCCATCAAGAATATCATCGGCATAGCCCGACATGAACAGGCAGCGCACCTCGGGGAACATCGGACGGATCGCTTCCGAAAGTTCCCGCCCGTTCATTTCCGGCATCATCACATCGGTCAACAAGAGATGCAGCGCCCCCTTGTGCTCACGCGCCAGCTTCAATGCCTCGTGCGGGTGCCCCGCCGACAGGACATTGAAGCCCTCCTTCTGCATCATCCGGCAGGCCAGGCGCAGGATCGCCGATTCATCCTCGACAATCAGCACCGTCGCCCCCGCATGCGTATGCTCACGTTCCGGCTCCACGTCCGCCGTCGCCGTGATCGGGGCCTGGCTACGCGGCAGGTAAAAGTCGAAGGAGGTCCCCATCCCCGGCTCGCTCTGCACCTCGATGCAGCCCCCGTTCTGGCTGATGATGCCATATACCGTAGAAAGCCCCAACCCGGTGCCTTCATGCTCGCCCTTGGTGGTGAAGAAGGGTTCGAAGATATGCTCCAGCACCTCGCGGGACATCCCGCAGCCGTTATCCCGCACCGCGAACTTGACGTAATCCCCCGGTATCATCCCCGGATGCGTGCTGGCAAAAAGGGCATCGAGCGCCCGGTTTTCCGTCGCGATCGTGATCAACCCCGCCCCGCCACCAATGGCATCCCTGGCGTTGACGAACAGGTTGGCCAGGATCTGGTCGAGCTGCCCCGGATCCATGCAGACCGGCCAGACCTCCGCGCCGGGCGACCAGGCCAGGTTGATGGTCTCACCGATCAGCCGCCGAAGCAGCCGCAGCATGCCCGTCACCGTGTCATTGACATCGAACACCACCGGGGAGACGGTCTTCTTGCGCGAGAAGATGAGAAGCTGGCGGGTGATGGCGGCCGAACGGGCGGCCGCATTGCGGACTTCCTGGAGCCGCTCGTACATCGGATGCGTGGGCGAGAGGTCGTCGATCATCTGCTCGGTGTTACCGATGATGACCCCCACCATGTTGTTGAAATCGTGGGCGACCCCGCTGGCCAGCCGCCCCACCGTTTCCAGCCGCTGGGCCTGCAGCAGGCAGCGTTCGCTCTCGCGCAGTTGCTGGGTACGCTGCTCCAGCAGATCCTCCGCCCGGAGCAGGGCCCGCTCACGGCGGCTGCGGGCGCACACCTCGAGCAGATAGGCAACCGAGAAGGGTTTCTGCAGGCTGGCCGAAGCCCCTGCCTTCATCCATTTTAAATATAGGTCAGGGGCAAGATCGCCACTCATCATGATCAGCACACAATCCGGACGCTTTAGCCGGAAGGGTTCAAGCAAGCTGTCGCCCTTCCCATCGGGCAACTGCCAATCCAGCACACACAGATCATAGGTGCGCTCATCGAAACGGGCGGCCGCCCGGCGACAGGAACTTTCCCAATCAACGCCATACCCATGGGCCGTGAATGCATCCACGAGGACACGGGCGAGCGCCGCGTCATCCTCCACCAACAGCACCTGCGCCCGCTTGCGCACGACCTCGCCAGCCAGCAGACTGCGGACGACCTGATTGAACTGATTGCCATCGACCGGACAGGGCAAAAAGGCTTCGGCACCGAGCTCGGCCGTGATCCGCTCCGAGACATCCCCGGCAAACGTGGCGGAAACCACCAGCAGCGGAACCTGGTTATACGGGGCATATTCCGGCGAACGCAGCAAACGGCAGAACCGCCACCCGTCAATGACCGGCATGTAGATGTCCGTGATGATCAAGGCGGGCGGAACCTCCGGGTGCATCCCGGCCAGGGCGGCCTCGGCACTCTCAAACGTCAACGGGGCCAGCCCCGCCTTGCGCAACAGCCCACCGAGCGTAAGCAGTTGAACGGGATCGTCATTAACCACAACCACCGTCCGATTCGCCAACGCCTCACCCCACGATTTTTCCACATCACTCATTAAAACAACCCACCTTTATCATAACGCCCGTTCTATAACACGTTACGATAGTACGCATCCCCGCTAATTATTCAATCCAAAACTAGGGCATGAATTATGTCTGGGGCAAAACCACTTTAGTGTGTATCTTTGTTTTTTGGGGGTGTAGTATGCCGCCGGTTCAGTGCAGAGAGGAGTAGGATGCCACGGTATCGTTACAAAGCGAAGGAAGGGCCGGGGAACGCGGTGGAGCGTGAACTGGTCGCGGAGTCCAAGGCGGCGGCGCTGGCGCGTATCGAGGCCCAGGGCTTTGTGCCGATCTGGGTGCGGCAGGTCGGGAGCGATGCATCGACCGCGACTGGCCGCGCCTCCGGGCGCGGTATCCGGGCATCCGATATCACGATTTTCACGCGGCAGTTCGCCAGCATGATCCGGGCGAGGGTTCCCATCCTGAGGGCGCTCGACAGCCTTCATGAACAGACGGAAAACCGCCGTCTACAGGCGGTTGTTGCCGATCTGGAACAAACCATCCGCAACGGGGCCATGCTTTCCGAGGCCATGCGCCATTATCCTGTGCTTTTCCCCGAGCTCTATGCGAACATGGTGCAGGCAGGCGAGGCGGGGGGGATTCTCGATACCATGCTGTTCCGCCTGGCGGATGCCCGCGAACAGGAGGAGGAAAGCCACCGCCGCGTCCAGGCAGCGCTGGCATATCCATCCCTGGTGGCGGCCACGGGCGCGGTGACGGTCGTCGTGCTGCTGGCGTTTTTCATGCCGCGGGTGATGGCGCTTTTTGATAACTACTCGAACCTGCCGTTTCCCACGCGCATGTTGCTGGGGACAAGCCGTTTCCTGTCGGCCTACTGGCCTTGGCTGGCGCTGGGGATCGGGCTGGTGCTGGGGGTGCTGCAACGACTGGCCGCGCTGGATCGTGGACGGCTGCTCGTGGACGGGCTGAAACTGCGCTTGCCGCTGCTGGGCAAGTTCCTGCGAGATGTGGAGTTATCCCGCTTCGCGCGCGTTTTTGCACTGCTGATCGATGCGGGCATCCCGATTGATACCGTGCTGCAGTTAAGCGCCAAGGCCATCCGCAATGCGGTACTGCGGCGCGAGATCGAGGCCGTGCGCGAGCGGACGGTCCGCCAGGGGATGTCGCTCTCATCCGGGATCAAGCAGTCCGGTAGTTTTCCGCTGTTCATGGGGAATATGCTGGCGGTCGGGGAGGAAACCGGGCGTATTGATGAGGCGCTCAACGAGGTGGCGCAGTTCTACGAGGCCAGCGTGGCACGGCAGAGCCGGATGGTGGTGTCGTTGCTGGAGCCCGTGCTGCTGCTGGTGGTGGGGTGCCTGGTGGGGTTTATTGTATTTGCAATGTTGATGCCGATCTTCGAGATGGGCTCCCAGATGCGCTAGTTGCGTTGATGGAGAACGAGTGACGCGATGAAAACGGAGACAAACAAGACAGGGGATGGTGGTTCAAGGGTCTTGTGCGTGGTGATCCATTGGGGACGCCTGGAGGATACGCGGGCTTGCGTGCATTCCCTGCTGGCCCAGATCGGGGTGGATTTCGGTGTCGTGGTGCTGGATAATGGCACCGGCCATGACCTGGAGGGGGCGCTGGCGGGTACCGGCGTTCGAATCGTAAAGCACCCCGTCAACAGCGGATTCACGGGCGGGGTGAATCGGGCCATGGAAATGGCGCGTGCGGACGGTGCCGATTGGTGCTGGCTGTTGAACAACGACACGGTCATGGAGACCCCGGATGTACTGCGCGACCTGCTGTCCTTCGCGAATGCAGGCGTGGCAACCGTGGTCAGTCCGATCCTGCGGAATGTGACAGGAACCCAGGCCAGGGAAAGTGACTGGAGCCTCTTCTTCCCCGGATTAGCCCTGACACTGGCGGACACGCGGGGCCTGTTACCCACGCTGCTCAAGCGCATGACACGGCATCTCCGGTTCATCAGCGGCACCGCTTGGCTCGTACGGGTGGCGTCAACGCGCGATCCATTGCTGGATCCCGCCTATTTCGCCTATTTCGAGGATGTCGATCTGGCAATGCGGATGGGAGAAGCGAAAATGGCGGTGGCACCCACAGTGCGCCTGACACATTTCGTCAGCCGCAGTACGGGCGGCAGTCTGCTTAAATTCCGGTACAAGGCAACCAATCTCGTCTATCTGATGCACAAGCACGGGCTGGCGAGGCGGGGATTCAAGATCCGGTATGCATTGTGCTTTGTACCCAGTGAATTCAGGCACTACTGGAGGCAGCCGCTCCGGTTCCTGGGGGTCGCCAGGGACGCTTGGACCGACGGTCAGCAAAAAACAGTCCCGTTGCCATGTCTTGTTCTTGATCTTAATCCTAATCGTCATCATAATCGCGATTGCCTGAGAGAAGGCGATTAGGATTACGATTAGGAATAAACACGATGAGTAATTGGAATATAAAAGAACTATCAAGTGATCCAGGATACAGAGTCATTAAAACCGACGGTACCATTCATGACATTTTGTATGAGGGGGAGACGTTTCAGGGCAAGCCATCGGACATCTTTGCCTACCTGGGTGTACCCGAGACTGACCATGGTCCGGTGCCCGGCATGGTGTGTGTCCATGGCGGCGGCGGGAAAGCGTTTCGACAATGGGTGAAAATGTGGGTGGATCGTGGCTACGCAGCGATCGCCATGGATCTGGGCGGGCGTGGTGAGGGAGGAACCCGACTTCCCAATGGGGGGCCGGAGCAGGACGACCAGTCCAAGTTCAATACCCGCGTCGTA
>DIZZ01000291.1:498-14597 GCA_002428045.1 Verrucomicrobia bacterium UBA6015 | reverse complement strand
GAGAAGACCCTGCGCCAGATCCTAGATGCAGGCATCCCCTACGATTCGGTCTGCTTCAAGGACGCCTCGGGCACCTCGGTTCCCAGCAAAGTATACGAGACCATCAAGCGCGCCCGCAAGATGCTGCCGCAGGGGACGCTGCTGCATTTCCACACGCACGAGACGGCGGGCATCGGCGTACTCGGCTACAAGGCTGCCTTGGATGCCGGCGCGGATGCGATAGACCTGTCGCTGGTCCCTGTCTCCGGCGGCACCTGCCAGCCGGATCTGGTGGTGATGTGGCACGCCTTGCGCGGAACGGATTATGATCTGGATATCGACATCGAGAAGGTTCTGAAAGTGGAGGAAGTGTTTAAGGATTGCATGAAGGATTACTTCCTGCCGCCCGAGGCCACCATGGTTGAGCCGACCATCCCCTGGAGCCCGATGCCGGGTGGAGCGCTGACCGCCAACACGCAGATGCTGCGGGACAATGGCATCCTGGATCGTTACGTCGAGATCAGCCGTGCCATGGGCGAGGCGGTTCGACTGGGTGGTTTCGGTACGTCCGTCACCCCGGTCTCGCAGTTCTANNGTCATGTTCGGACCCTGGAAAAAAATCGCTGAAGGGTACGGTAAGATGGTTCTCGGCTATTTTGGCAAAACGCCGATCGCGCCCGATCCTGAAGTGGTCCGGATTGCCAGCGAGCAGTTGAAGCTGGAGCCGACCAAGAAGACCTCCCAGCAGATCGACGATGCCGACCCGACCAAGGGCACGAAGGCTGCGGCCAAGATGCTGGATGCCGCGGGTCTGCCGAAAACCGACGAGAACCTATTCATTGCCGCCTGCTGCAAGGAAAAGGGAATCGACTTCCTCAATGGCAAGGCCAAAGTCAACGTGCGCAAGAATGAAAAGACCGTTGAAGCCAAACCGGCGGCAGCACCGNNTAAGCCTGCCTCCACGGGGTACACCGTGACGGTCAACAGCAGCAGCTTCGCTGTCAAGCTTGAGGGAAATGATGCGATTATCAACGGAAAGCGGTATGCCGTACAGGTCAAGGAGGGCATGGCTGCAGTGGCAACGCAGGTCAGCAGTGCCGCCCCGGTTTCCGCAGGAGGCGAAATCATCAGCGCGCCGATGCCAGGCACCATCTTCAAGATCAAATGCGAGCTTGGCGACAGCGTTAGCGAAGGCGATGAGCTCGTCGTGCTGGAAGCGATGAAGATGGAAGTGCCGGTCAGGGCACACGTGTCAGGAACCGTCTCCAGCGTGGAGGTAAAGGTCGGTGAAATTGTCAGTGCGGGACAGGCACTGTTGACCATTGGCTGAGCAAGCATCCTGAGTTTCCGAGGAACGTTGAAAGCGAAAGAGACATCATGCAACAGAAGAGTATTATCAAGAGGGTTCATGCGATGATCCTTATCCCCGTCGCGGCGTTGCTACTGGGGATCGGGGTTGCACAGGCAGCCCCAGAAGCGTCTGGAGAGGCACCCGATCACGGTTTTCGGGAGGGCGTCACGCGCCTCTTTGAGTCAACAGGTCTTTACGGCTTCGTAAAGGGCGAGCCGGGCGCAAAGCCCGGAGATTCGTTACTGCCAGGCGGTATGGGCCAGTTTGTGATGATCGGTGTAGGCTGCCTGCTAATCTATCTGGCGATTGTCAAGGGGTTCGAGCCACTATTGCTGATTCCGATCGGTTTCGGCGGCATATTGGCCAACATCCCCATGGTCGGCATGGCCCAGGAAGGTGGCATGCTTAAGATGTTCTTTAACTTTGGGATCGTGGAGCCATCGCTGTTCCCTCTGCTCATTTTCATGGGCGTTGGCGCGATGACGGATTTCGGGCCGCTCATCGCGAATCCCAAAACGGCGCTACTGGGTGGAGCCGCACAGTTCGGTATATTCTTCGCCCTGATCGGTGCGCTGCTGCTTTCGAGATGGGTTCCTGGCATTGACTTTTCAATCAATGACGCCGCTTCGATCGGTATCATCGGCGGTGCCGATGGTCCGACCGCTATCTTTCTGGCGGGACGGCTATCCCCAGACTTGCTAGGCAGTATTGCCGTGGCGGCCTATTCCTATATGGCGCTGGTTCCGATCATTCAGCCGCCGATTATGAAGCTATTGACGACAAAAGCAGAGCGCCAGATAAAAATGAAACAGCTCCGCTTTGTCAGCCGCACGGAGAAGATTCTTTTCTGTTTCGTTGTGGTTGGCCTTTGCATCCTGCTGTTGCCTTCGGCGACGCCACTCATGGGCATGCTGATGTTTGGCAACTTGCTCAAGGAGTCCGGTGTGGTTGATCGTCTGTCGAAGACGGCAGCCAATGAATTCATCAATATCGTCACCATCCTGCTAGGCCTCACGGTCGGTTCAAAACTGGCTGCGGAGCAATTCCTCAGTGCACGAACCCTCGGAATCCTTTTGCTGGGGCTTTTTGCATTTGCAATCGGAACTGCGGGAGGCGTGTTAATGGCTCGACTCATGAATGTGTTCTCGAAGGAGAAGATCAATCCGCTGATCGGGTCTGCCGGTGTCTCGGCGGTGCCCATGGCGGCGCGCGTGTCGAACAAGGTCGGTCAAGAAGAGGATCCGCATAACTACCTGCTGATGCATGCCATGGGACCGAATGTAGCGGGCGTGATTGGTTCTGCCGTTGCAGCGGGCGTCCTGCTCGAGCTGTGCAGGATGTTTGCGAGCTGAGGCAAGCCTGCGGCCCGGGGGGCGGGCGAAAATAAGGTGGGGTAGACATGCCTGTCTGCCCATCGGCGCAGAAGTTCCGTGGAAGGCGACTTTATGCCCGTCTGATTATTCACCACAAAGAACGCAGAGAACACAAATACTGATGCTCGGGATGTAAACCTGAAAACACAAAGACACGAAGGCTGATGCTCAGATGGATTTTGACAGGATTACAGGATTATCAGGATGAAATGGCCCGAAACATCAGCGTTCTATATCCTGTCTATCCTGTTAATCCTGTCTGAAAAATAATCAGAGGACCCCTGTAGACAGATCTACGGGTGCCGATTACGGAATACGATTTTCCAGGCGCTCGTACACCCCCATAGGAGCCCGAAAAGCAGCGCAGAGACCAGAACCCATGTCGTCATGAAGTGACGAAGCCGCGTTGGCGCCTCATCCTCCGTCGGGGTGGGTGTCGCGACATTGACAACGGCGTTAGACGTTGCGCCGATCCAGTCCGTAGACGCCAGTTCGATGAGGAACCGCTCGGGATCCCCTAGCCCATCACGTTCAATCAGCGTCTCGGCTATCTCCGTCTGCCCTGTCCAAAGCCCTGCATTCTCAGCGTTCATGCGATCCCCCCAGAGGGCAATCGAGAACCGACTTGGCCGGTCAACCATTGGCAGCGGTGACCACGCCTGATCCCCCCAGAAATCGTATTCAACCCAGTCGTCAGAGCGCCACGCCCCGATGATCACGTCGGTGGATGCCTGCCCGACGTAGGGAGCGACCCACAGCGACTCGGCAACCGCAGCACCCTTCGGAAAAGCCTTGAGTGGCAATATGCTACCCGCGTCCACAACCGCTCCCGTCGCCTCCATCATCAACGCACTCGGCGGTATCGGATCCCAGTCAATCTCCCCAGTCATCCAATTAGCTCTGGAGTGCGCAACGACCAGCATCATGGACGAGGCAACGAACATCAGGTAATAATAACCATGGGGGCTTTGCATTCTCATATCGGCATCACCTTAACCCTTAATCGCCACTGAATACCACCTCGAATTTGATTCCAAGCACGGGATTGATCTCGTAATCCCGACGTTGCGGGAATTCAAAGCCGGGGGAGATCTCCATAAAAAGCCAATCGCTATGAATACGCTGGCGGTAAACAACGCCGATTTCATAATTCGCGACCGTCACAGACGGGGACTCAGGCCACACCGCCGACGTGTACAGGCGGTATGCCCGCCGCCTGCTCAATGGCTGCGTCACATCGAGCATCTGGCTGGGGGTGACACCCTCGGACAATTCCTCCCACAAGAGGCGACTGGTACTGCGAAAAAGCCAGAATGCGCTTAGCGGGCGGGACCATTGCATTTCTGTTGAGGACTGCCAGCCATCTTCTGAAAACCAAGTGACCGTCTCTGCCAGCCGCCATTGCCAACAATCAACGGGGACCGTTAGCCGCCACCTGCCACGGCCATACAACTGCCATGGGCTTGACGTCCGGATGCCCAGATCCGTACTGACACGCGACCTGAACCAGTCGGCCAAAATAAAGCGGAGACCGGCATCTGGGCGAGTTTCCTTGACTGCATCAATCACGGCCTGCTCATCATCCTGCTCATCAACAGCAATGTTATCATCCAGTATCAACTGAAGACGCTGCTGTAGTCGTGGCATCACGAAACGCACACGAACCCGAGTATAAAATTCGGCCCCCCCCTGTTGCGAATAGTTCAGTCCGATGCCCAGCGTTGCACTGGACTGGCGGTTGTCATCCACGACAACCTCATCGCCAAAGAAACGGTCGATTCGCGCCACCGAACGAGCCAAACCATTCGCATAACGGCGTTGTCGGTCATCCCAACGGTCAAGATCAGTCAGACGGTCAACAAAGGAGCGGTCACACGAAATAATCGGTTCTGCGTCGGAGACGGTGCTGGAGACTGTGCTGGCGGAACAATCAGGCGATTCCGCAGCGACGGACAAACGGTCACTGCCTGCCGCAGCGTACAAAATGTATACCAGCAACGGCAATCGCTTGAACGATAGTAAGCGCACAAGGTTTAATCCATGCCATGGTTGCGTTCGTAGGCGGTAATCGCAGCATCCTGTTCCAAGGTGATGGCGATATCATCCAGCCCCTTAAGCAGGTGTGACTTGACGGCATCCTCGATTTCGAAATGAAACGACTCCTCCTCGTCCATGTGGAGGATGACACGCTGTTCAGCGAGATCAACCGTTGCCTGAAGTCCGGGGAACCGCTCCACCATCTCGAAAATCGTCTGCACTTCCGCTTCGCCCAACTGAACGGTCAGCAGGCCATTCTTGACCGCATTATTCGCAAAAATATCGGCAAATCCAGGAACCCTGCTACCGCCACGAATCACCCACGGGGCGATGACCACGCGAAAACCAAACTGGCTGATGGCCCAGACGGCATGCTCCCGACTGGATCCGCAGCCGAAATTATTGCGCGCAACCAGTATGCTGGCGCCACGAAACCGTTCCTGGTTCAAGGCAAAGGCAGGATCCTGACGCCCGTCAGGAAGTCGGCGCCAGTCGCTGAACAGCCCTTCCTCGAAGCCGGTTCGGCGAATCGATTTGAGGTATTGCTTGGGAATGATCTGATCCGTATCGATGTTGGCCCGGTCGAGAGTGACCATCAGCCCACGGTGTGTTGTAAAAATATCCACGGCGTCAACCTCCTGCTACTGGAACGTTCTGAAATCGACAAAATGGCCGGCAACGGCCGCTGCGGCCGCCATCTCCGGGCTAACCAGATGCGTCCTGCCGCCTTTGCCCTGCCGCCCTTCGAAATTGCGGTTGGAGGTGGAGGCACAGCGTTCCTGAGGACGCAACTGATCCGGATTCATCGCCAGACACATACTACATCCGGCAAATCGCCACTCTGCGCCAGCTGCCTTGAAGACGTGATCCAAACCTTCCCGCTCCGCCTGCAGGCGGACCTGCTCCGAGCCGGGAACCACCATCATCCGCACATGGCAGGCAATCTTGCGCCCCTTGATGACGGCGGCAGCCCGACGCAAGTCCTCGATCCGGGCATTTGTACAGCTTCCAAGGAAGACCGTATCCAGCTTGATATCGGTCATCGGTGTGCCGGGCGTCAACCCCATATACGCCAACGCGCTCTCGACATCATTGCGGTTAAAATCGGGCAAATCCGCCGGTCCCGGAACACGCCCAGTAACATCGATCACCATCCCGGGGCTGGTACCCCAGGTCACCTGCGGCACGATCTGATCGGCGGCAATCCGCAACGTGCGGTCAAAGACGGCATCGGGATCACTCGGCAACAGACGCCACCGGGCAACCGCCGCATCAAAGTCAGCGCCCTTGGGCGCAAAGGGGCGGTTGGCAACATACTGGAATGTGGTATCGTCCGGCGCCATCATCCCCGCACGGGCACCCCCCTCGATACTCATGTTGCAGATGGTCATCCGTTCTTCCATGGACAGGGCGCGTACCGCTTCGCCGGCATACTCGATCACATAGCCCGTGCCGCCCGCCGTACCGATCTGGCCGATCAGTTTGAGGATCATATCCTTGCTCGTCACTCCGCGCTGCAAGCGACCGGTGAATTCCACACGGAACGTGCCGGGCCGCGACTGGCGCAACGTTTGCGTGGCCAGTACATGTTCCACCTCCGAGGTGCCGATACCGAACGCCAGCGTCCCGAAGGCACCGTGGGTCGAGGTATGCGAATCGCCGCACACAATGGTCATCCCAGGCAGGGTTAATCCAAGTTCAGGACCGATCACATGCACGATGCCCTGTCGATCACTATTCAAGCCATAAAGCGTAATGCCGCACGCCTTGCAATTCGCCTCCAGCGCCTCGATCTGTGCCTTGGAGATCGGATCCGCGATGGTCCCTCGATCGTGGGTGGGCACATTATGATCCATGGTCGCAAACGTCAGGTTCGGACGGCGCACCTGACGCCCCGCCAGCCGCAAGCCTTCAAACGCCTGCGGGCTGGTCACCTCATGTACCAAATGCCGGTCGATATATAAAAGGGTAGTCCCGTCTTCCAACGTTTCTACCGCATGTGAATCCCATATCTTTTCAAACAACGTTTTCGCCATGAATCCCCCGATATCAACTTACGTTTCTTCGTCACCGCGCGCCATCACGACTTTACCCGTGCGCACCAGTTCAACAACCTCGAACTTTCGCAGCATATTGATGCAGGCGTCAAGCTTCTCTGAATTCCCCGTGATCATCACAATCATCGACTTCTCTGTCAAGTCCACCGTCTTGGCTGCAAAATGCTCACAGATCTGCAAGGCCTCGGTGCGCTGCTCGGTGTCGACCCTCAGTTTAACCAGCGCCATCTCGCGGATCACGGCGACATCCGTGGCGTGGTCAACACAGCGCATTACATCCACCAGTTTTCCCAATTGCAAAATAATCTGCTCAAGCCCCTCCGCCGAACCTTGCGAGGCAATGGTCATGCGAGAATAGCGTCCGTCAATCGACGGAGACACCACCAACGAGTCAATATTGAACCCGCGACGGGCAAAGACCTGGGCAATGCGTGCCAGCACACCGGGGCGGTTGGCCACATAAACGCTGATTGTATGCATTTTTATCGTATTCATTACGTTTCCTCAATTGAATTTATCAGGTTGCTTCGGTTGACCAGTCGCGATGATCAGGTCGATCCCGTTGGCTTTTCCAGCTTATGGTTTGCCCGCGGTTCCTCAATAATCATATCTTCAACGGCCGCCCCCGGCGGAATCATCGGGAAGAGATTATCGGTTTTCTCGACGAGCGCATCGATCACGCAGGGGCCTTCATTATAATCCATGGCTTTCTGCAGCACCTTGCGGATATCGGCCGCCCGCTTGAGCGTCAGCCCCTTGCCACCAGGGAAACTCTCAGCGAGCTTGGCAAAATCGGGACTCCCATCAAGATCCACCCCGCTCTTGCGGTCATCATAAAACAAAGTTTGCCATTGCCTTACCATACCCAGATAGCGGTTGTTGAGGACCAGCACCTTGACGGGAACCTTGTTAACACAGGCCGTAGCCAGCTCGCACATCGTCATCTGGAAACCGCCGTCACCAACCACGGCCCAGACCTGGCGTTTGGGATTGCCAAGGTAGGCACCGACGGCGGCGGGGAATCCGTAGCCCATGGTCCCAGCCCCTCCACTGCTCAGCCAGGTATGGGGATGTTCGGTCTTGCAGAACTGCGCGGCCCACATCTGATGCTGACCGACGTCTGTCACAATAATGGCCTGCCCCTTGGTCATCTCGCTGAGCACATCCAAGATGTGCTGCATTTTCAGACCGCCGCGCTTCTTATAGTTCAGCGGGTAACGCTCCTTGTAACCATCCAGCGTCTGCAGCCACTCTTCCGTCTTCAATTCACCAACCTGTGGCAGTAACATGTCGAGCACCTTGCGGGCATCGCCTTTGCAGTAATAATCGCACTTGATCATGCGACCGAACTCGGCAGCATCGATATCAATATGAATGCGAACCGCATTGCGGCAGAACATAGAGGCCTTGCCGATAATACGGTCATCGTAGCGCGAGCCGACAGACAGGATCAGGTCGCATTCCACAACGGCCTTATTCGCATAAGCGGTTCCATGCATCCCCAGCATCCCCAGCGCGAGCGGATGCGATTCCGGAAAAACGCCTTTGCCCAGTAATGTGGTGGTCACCGGGGCCTTCAACTTCTCAGCCAACGCCAGCAGCACCTCATTGGCATCGGCCAGCAAGGCACCATGCCCGGCAAGGATCAGCGGACGGCGAGACTTGCTCAGTGCGGATGCGATCTGCATGACCACGTTCTCGTCCGGCTCTCCGGTTCCAGGGTTATAACCCGGTAGATCCATTTCGGGATAGAGATCGCCAGTGAAGAGTCCAGAACTGTAGTCTTTCGGTATATCAATCAAGACTGGGCCGGGCCGCCCGGTCGAGGCAATATAAAAGGCTTCGCGCAAGACCCGCGGGATCTCGTTCGTGGACTTGATCAAATAGCTATGCTTCACCAAGGGCATCGTCGTGCCGAACACATCCGCCTCCTGGAAAGCATCCTTGCCGATCATCGAACTGATCGTCTGACCGGTCAGCACCACCATCGGGACAGAATCCATGTGCGCGGTTAATATACCGGTAATCGTGTTGGTCGCGCCGGGGCCGCTGGTCGCCAACACTACACCGGGCTTTCCAGTGGCACGTGCATAGCCATCGGCCATGTGCGCAGCACCTTGTTCATGACGAGCGAGGATCAACTTGATCTTCGACCCAACCAACGCATCAAACATCGGCAATGCCGCCCCACCCGGCAATCCGAAAATATACTGAACCCCTGCATTCTCAAGGCAGCGCACCAGCGCCTCGCCCCCCGTCATCTTTGCTTCACTCATAGCTACCCCTCCCGTTACGCTTGACATCGCAGAATCGTCAAGAAAAAACCAAACTTCGAAAATATTCTATAATCTCATATCCAATAGTCAATCATCAAAGTGACAAATTACAAGAAAGCATTTCCTCGAGGATAACAAATCTAATGATTTTACACAAAGATCGCAAATTACAACCATCAACAGGACTGAAAACAACATTTTATACAATAAGTTGAAAAGACAATCAGGAACGACGCCCGATCTCGTCAACGTGCCGTGAAATAATCGATTGAATCGAATGTCCAATTTTTAAATGATCCACGACGAATGAATACTGCGGGGCTCTTTCATCAGCACTTCGACCTCATCGAGTTCAATCGGGGCGGCTCCCGTTAGGCATTCACAGCCATTGCGGGTCACCACGATGGTATCCTCGACGCGGATATACTGTTGACGGTCGGTGAACATGGCCATCGGATCAACGACGAATACCATACCTTCCTCGATGACCTCATCACGCCATTTTCCGACAAAATCGTGTACACTCAACCCGACGCAGTGGTTGTAGGGCCCGCCACCGCTGAGCATCCGGTCAATTGGCTCCGGAAGGCTGCCATCCGGGAAGAAGCGAGGTACATAGTCACGGCGCATTCTCGCCCTCGCTTCGGCATAGGCGTCCTGCGCAAGAATCCCCGGCTTGATGAGGCGGATAAGCACTTTATGGTATTCCACAATAAATCCGTAGATCTGCCGATGCCAGTCACTGTAGGTTCCAGACACCGGCCAGATGCGGGCGATATCGCTGGAATAATGCCGAAGGTCTGGACCGCAGTCCATCAGGACAACCTCGCCATCCTGCATCGTCGAATTATTGAAATGATAGTGCCCGTTGACGATCCGCTTGCCGCTGGCGGCGATCACGCCGTAGCCGAGATCGCAGTTTCCATAGGCGGCGTAAATGTACTTCGCAATGGCTTCGAGACGGCATTCGCATAGCCCCGGACGGGTAGCCTTCATCGATTCGATCATGATCAGCGCCGAGAGATGCCCGGCCTGACGCAACACCTCGATTTCCGACTGACTCTTGATGCGCCGCATCCGTCCGATGATGTCGCTCGCGTCCGCCATCGTCATCAATGGAAAACGCTCGCCAAGCTTACGAATCAACGCCTTGTGACGCGGCTCCACGCCATCCCATTCCGTCTCTTCCCGCTTACGGGCACAGGTGTTGGCCTGAAAACGGGTGACTCCGCCGCCTTCCGTCTCGGCAAAGGGAAGATAAAGCGTGCTGATGCCAGCGAGGGCAGCACCCATCTGATCAACCGGCTTCGCCTCATCAAAAGCCAGACGACGCCGCACCATGTCGGCGTCTTCATACCCGAGGCGGTCGCCAGGCTCGCCATCGATTTCGTCTCGGGAAGGCAGGAAGACCGTACTGTGCCCGTCCTTGCCGCGGATCAACAGGAAGGATTGCAAGACATCCAGGCCCGTAAAGTAGTAGAACGTCGCGTCCTGGCAAGCACGATGGCCAGCCTGGGCCGGGGCGGCAGGAATCAGGATGCAGGCATCCTGCCCGATCTGTTGCGCTAGCTTCCGGCGGCGCCCCTGCAACGCTTCCACCGTAAAGTCGCGCGTGAACAGACGATCCTGCCCACTGACATTCAAAAACACCTGACGGCAGCGCTGAAGCACTTCTTCCATGTTGCGTTTACTATACATAATTCCCCTCGGATTGATCCCTAAACTCTTTTTATCTTGTTGAGGCTCTTGCAAAACCCCTCGTGGTGCCCGGCTTCAAGCGGGCTCCATGAGGGGTTCTGCAAGTGCCTCAGTTCTCTTTCGGGGGGGCGGGTGTGCTCTCGTCGATACCATTCTCTTCGCTATCGACTAGCCTAGCCCTTCCGACTGGCACGGTCGAGCAGATCCCGCTCGGCAGCGGTGAGGCTCTGCATGCCGGTTGCCCGAACCTTGACGAGGATCCGGTCCACCGCCTGCCAGTCCACCGGCTCATCAACCGTCGACTTCGAGACCACGCGAAAGCGGGTACGCCGCCGCCGCGCCATCCAGTCTGACAGCATTCGATCAAGGCGCCAATTCACCCCACCAAGCCCGTGATCACTTAGGTGTAGCCCGTACACATACCCGGCAATCCCCCCAGCGAGATGCGCCGCATGGGCAATACCACCCGCATCGCTGCCCAGGAAAAGCAGCGAGATTCCCCCGATAACCAGTGCTAGGGTCCGGGCGGTCAGTGTGACCGGCAGGACATAGAACACGAGCAATGTCAGTTGACGGCGAGGATAAAGCGCGGCAAAGGTGCCCACCATCCCCAACACCGCCCCTGATGCCCCGATACAAACGCCGCCACCCCGACCGCTCAACATCAGCCAGCCCAGGCCGCCAAGCAATCCGCACCCCAGGTACAGCAGCAGGAACCGGCGGGATCCCAGCCGCTGTTCAAGCTCCGTACCAAAAAAGTACAGCCCCAGCATGTTGCCCAGAAGGTGCATGAACGAGCCATGCAGGAACATATAGGAAACAACCTGCCAGAGCTTTCCTTCTGCCAATCCGATTCGGGAAAGGCCGAATACCCGCTCGAAAGCCCCCCCCGGCGTTGACCAGACCAGGACAAAAACGCCAACGGTTATGATCAGTAGCGTCTTGGTCATGGAACCGATGCCGCGTGACGCCAGATGAATCCGTTGAAAACCGTTTGACTGCCACATGTTGACTACCTTAACTGGTAAACTAGGCGCTTCTTGGCTCCCTCGCGCTCAATATCAATCACGATGGCGCTCAGACGGTCCTGAACCACCTGCTTGATGAAAAACTCGGCACGCCCCCGGTTGGTCATGTCCAGCGAGTTCACTCGGCGAACCACGTCGCCTTCACGGAAACCAACCGCCTCGAAGAACTCCTTTTCACCAACCGCCTGCAGGGTGTAGCCCTCGATGTATGATCCGTCCTCCCCATACAAGGGGCGCATCGAATCAAAGACCTGGAGCAACCGTTCCGGCGCATCGAGCAGTTCCTCGTAATAATCGGCTAGCGCCTTCTTTTCAATCGACCAGACACCATCGCCGGTCTGCTCGCCAAACCGCGTGCTGGACGTAGCGGCAACGGCGGGCTGGGATGCGGTCGACTGCAGGGATGTGCGCAGATCGCCCGACGCCTGGCCAAGCATCAGGGCACCGGTCACGCCGTCCTTTGCCAGTACAATGCGATCCTCATGCAGCGCAACCACCGTTGCACCTTCCAACACCGAGCCTTCCGAGACGATGTCCTGCTGCTGGCTCGGTAGATAGGATAACACGCCGCGCCGCCACTGCGCCCCGGCATCATCCGCACCATACGTGAAGAACGTTCCTACAAACCGGTAATCCGCCAGAAAGCTGGCCACCCCCGCAGAGGAATCCGTCATCCCCTGAAGCACCGCGAAAGCGGGAGCAAGGGATGGCAACGCGGCGGCGAAATCCAAGGCAGGCGCATCCGGGGCCTCTACGCCAGGCGCAGTACACACGTCAACCAGCCGGACTCGCTGGATCATCATCGCCAGCAGGACTGCAGCCAGCCCCGTGGACACGCCCACCGATAACGCGCCCCATCGCTGCTGTCCTGAAAAAATGTGACTGGTGAAAGCCATAAGCCGGATTCTGTTATCCCCCCGGCATACACCGGAGGTACGGTCATTTATCTAATGCAATCAACCCGGAACGCCGATCCGCGATGCGAACCACGAGACGGGCAGCCTCTGACGTCCCCTATTTGATCTTGCTCCGGATGGGGTTTGCCATGCAACCGACCTTACGGCCAGGCCCGGTGGTCTCTTACACCACCTTTTCACCCTTATCCCGCTTACGCAGGACGGTATATTTTCTGTGGCACTTTCCATCTCTCCCGCTTCAACGGGAAACCTCCCAGCACTACACCGGGACATCCTGCCCTGCGGAGTCCGGACTTTCCTCCCCCTGCACCTTGCAGCGCATCAGGCGACCGCCCGCTTCCACCAGTCACAACAATTCCTAAAAACCAAACTCAGTAAAGCATCCGTCCGCAATAACTGCAGATCACCATTTCCACGCGCTTGCGCGCCCCGTGCTGCTGGTATGGCGGCAGGGTCATGTGACAACCGCCGCATACGCCGCCTTCGGCAGACACCAGCACCGCCCCACCCCGCTTGCTTTTGAGCATGACATCGTACCGGCGCAACCATTCGGGCTCAACATCCTGCTGCAATTTGGCGCGAATAACCTGCTCTTCCTTCAATTCCGAGTCCAGCGAGGCGATGCGTTCGTCCAGCACCGTGATGTCCTCCTGAACGAGCGCCTTCTCGGCATCCAGTTCCTTCTTGCGAGCCGCCACGTCAGCCTTGGCGGCCTCGATGGTCTCCATGATCTCAATCTCGCCATCCTCATCCCGACGGATCGACTTCTCGATCGTCTCGATCTCCACCGCCATCGTCTGGAATTCCTTGTTGGTTTTCAGACTCATCTGCTGCGTGCGCAACTTGGCGATTTTTTCCTTTTTCGAGGTCACCTCAAGCTCGTTCTGCTTGAGCACGGACTGTCGTTCCTTGAGGGCGTCCTCCGCCTTCTTCATGGCCTCGGTATGATCCTTGAGCCGCTCGAGCTCCCTGCTTTTACGAATCGGGACATCTTTCAACTCCGTCTGGATCCGATGAATCCTCAGGTCATGATCCTGAAGCTCAAGCAACTTGTCAATAATACTCACGCTACCGCCTTTCCGGTCAATCCACTTATGCAACCCTAAAACTTGACCGGCAAGCATCCAAGAAAACGGTCAAGCACTTACTGCCACGCCCGGAATGTACAGTAGCGTGTGCATGAGTGTCAACGCCCAAAGGGAGCCAAAATAAATGGGCCAATTTAATTTGAGATGCCTCGATTGCGTTTCGTCAGCAATGGGTAAAATAGAACCCTCGGCAGCACGCACAGGCAAACCACGCCAATCATCGTGTTGACCCCTGTCTTCAACCCTGCGGCGGTATGCCAATCAACCTGGGCAAGCACGTATCCTCCCGCCAGCA
>DIZZ01000291.1:0-359 GCA_002428045.1 Verrucomicrobia bacterium UBA6015 | reverse complement strand
CCTGCCATGAATTGAGCAAGCTCCGGATACACCGTGGCCATCTGGATCGGAAATGCCAGATAGCCGATAACCTTTACAAATGACAACGGGGCCGCCACGGCATAATCCTTGAAATTGCGTTCGCGAACCATCAGATAGGCCACATACAGCCCCCGGCAGATGGATCCCGGAGAAATCGGGATAAGCTGAAAGATGGCGACAACCGCCGCGAATTGGACGCCCGCCGCCACCGTATCCCCCGTCTCCGCATAAACCTTGGCCGCCATGATGCCGCCAACCGTCACCCACACCACTTCAGATACCGGTAGGAAGGCGAGGTGTACACCGACACTTTTCAGGTATTTGGCAATAAAGGGATC
>DIZZ01000227.1:1408-9015 GCA_002428045.1 Verrucomicrobia bacterium UBA6015 | reverse complement strand
CGGCGACGAGAACGGATTACGATGGGGTGGCTTCATTCTCGTCGAGCGTGGTCGTCGCCGTGGTCGTCGTCCGGAATATAGAAGGAACAGAAACCCGTCAAAACCGGGTCGGGCAAGGGTATCCGGGTAAGGGTTGCGGTTAAATGTTGGGAAAAAAAGTGTCATCCTCTTAATCTTAATCCTAATCGAACCCAGCCGATTAGGATTACGATTACGAACTGGGAGGTCGGGCGAAGACCTCCGGGCAAGCCGGATGCGTGGCAAAGGCAGCGGTGAGAACGACGACTGATCCGGCCTGCCTTTTCGCTTTACGCTGAATCATGGGCGTGGTAGCGTTGGCAGCCATATTGAAGTTAAGGAATCGAAGCCGGACGCTTCGGTCATGGCATGACGTACCCGTAGCATCCTGCTCCGGGTTGCAAAGGAGATCAAGGGATGAGCGAAGGCGTGGAGAAGAACGAATACCGGGAACAGCGGATTAACAATATGCAGGAGCTGGCGGCGAAGGGCTATGCACCGTTCGGTCGGGGCGCTTTTCCGCGCAGCGGTCGACTGGCGGATATCCATGCCTCCTTTGAGGACGGCAAATCGGTGCGTGTGGCGGGGCGTCTGACGACGATCCGTGATATGGGCAAAAGCATATTTGCCGATTTGAACGATGGGTCCGACCGGTTCCAGATCTATGTGCAGAAGAAGGGCATGGACGAAGCCGCTTTCGAGGCGTTCAAGCTTCTGGATATCGGGGATCATATCGGCGTTGAGGGGGACCTGTTCATTACCCGCACGGAAGAGCAGACGATCAAGGTGACGACGTGGGACATGCTGTCGAAGGCGTTGTTGCCCTTGCCGGAGAAATGGCACGGGCTGAAGGATACCGAAGCACGCTATCGTCAGCGCTATCTGGATCTGATCTCGAATCCGGAGTCGCGTGCCCTGTTCAACCGCCGGATCCTGGCCATCCGGGCCATCCGCGAGTTCCTGTCCTCACGCGGTTTCTACGAGGTGGAAACGCCCATGATGCAGCCCCAGGCTGGCGGTGCTGCCGCTCGTCCGTTTGTGACGCATTACGCCGCCCTCAATTCGGAGATGTTCTTCCGGATCGCCCCGGAGCTCTATCTGAAACGGCTACTGGTTGGCGGTTTTGACAAGGTGTTCGAACTTAACCGCAATTTCCGCAACGAGGGGCTGGATCGGACGCATAATCCCGAGTTCACCATGCTGGAGATCTATGAGGCCTATAGCGATGTCAACGGCATGCAGGCACTGATTGAGGGCATGATCACGCACGTGGCGCAAACGGTCTTCGGCGGGCTGAAGTTGGGATCGGAGGCTCGTCCCGTGGATCTGACGCCGCCGTGGCGCGAGGCCACCTATCATGAATTGATCCGGGAACGCATGGGGGCGGATTGGTTTGATCTGCCGATAGGCAAGGCGCAGGAACGTGCCGAGGCGGCTGGACTTTCGCTGGATCCGTCCTGGGATATGCTGATGGCGTCGCACGAGGTCTACGAGAAGCTGATCGAGAAAACACTCATGCAGCCCACCTTTGTGAAGCGTCTCCCGGCATCGCTGATTCCCCTAGCCAAGGCATGTCCCGATGATCCGTCGCTTGCCGATGTGTTTGAACTGGTCATTGCCGGGCAGGAAGTGGCACCCGCCTACACGGAATTGAATGATCCGCTGGAGCAGCGCAAGCGCTTGATGCAGCAGGCGGGCGAGAACCCGCAGGCTGTGGATGAGGATTTCCTGGAAGCGCTCGAACATGGGATGCCGCCTGCGGGGGGGATGGGCGTGGGTATCGACCGGCTGATGATGATCCTGGCTGGGGTGGATGCGATCCGCGACGTGATCCTGTTCCCGCAGCTCAAGCAGAAAAGCGATAAGGACATTGCTCACGCCTAGGTGACGGGATTTATGTCGATGAAGAAAGGACGCTAAGTGCTTCCGTTTCCATTATTTCTAGCCTTTAAGTACCTGAAACCGAAACGCTCGTTTCTTTCGGTTGTGACGCTGTTCTCCGTGCTCGGGGTACTGCTCGGTGTCGCGATCCTGGTGATCGTGCTGGCCGTGATGACCGGGTTTGACAACATGTGGCGCACGAAGATCCTGAGCTTCAAGCCCCACCTGACGGTTGTCGATCCGTTAGGGGCGATTGACGATTCCGAATCGGTGTGTCGGCAAATCGAGGGCTTGGATGGCATCAAGGGCGTTGCCGGCAGCGTTGAACTGCGGGTGATGCTGCAGTACGAGGGGCGTGTGGCGACCCCGGTACTGCTCGGTGTCGATGCGGATCGTGCCGCCTCGGTCAGCCAGATTCCAACCAACATGCAGTCCGGAACCTTCGATCTCGACGGGGATGTCATGGTTATCGGTTCGGATTTGGCGGGGCAGCTTGGCGTGCGGGTGGGGGACCGGGTGCTGGTGTATTCGCCGCGCAGCGCGATGGATCAGGAGACCCTTTATCTCCCCGAGGAGTTGACGGTGACCGGCATCTTCGATCTGGGTATGCGCGATTTTGATGGCGGGTTTGTGCTGACGGATATCGGCGTGGCGCGCGACATGATCGGACTGGAGCAGGGGGCCTACTCGATCTATGTCATGACCGAGGACGCGTTCCAGTTCGGTCGGTTCAGCGACCTTGTGCAGGCCGCCGTGGGGCCGCGCTATGCCGTCCGGAGCTGGCAGGAGGTGGATCGTATGCTTTTTGATGCCCTCGCGCATGAAAAGACGATGATGTTCGTGCTGCTGGCCTTCATTACGATTGTGGCCATCTTTTGTGTAACCGTGACGCTGATTGTCATCGTGGTCCAGAAAACCTCGGAAATCGGACTGCTGAAGGCGCTCGGCGTGCCCACGTGGAAAATCCTGCTGGCATTCCTGATCCATGGGTGGGTTCAGTGTCTGGCGGGAACCCTGGCCGGACTTGGCACGGGGCTCCTGGTGCTCAAGAATCTACGGCGCATTGTCGGGTTGCTGGCGTCGTTTAATGTCTCGGTCTTTCCCAAGGAGATTTACGGCCTGGCCGAAATCCCCTGGGAGATTACCGCCGGGGATTTGATCCAGGTCGGGGTGCTGGTCATGGTGGCGTGTACGGGATCTTGCATTATCCCCGTGCTACGTGCTGCCTTCCTGCAGCCGGTGGAGGCGTTCAGGCAGGAATAGGAAGATGAGGATGACACGATGTTGATCGAGGCCGACAATCTACACAAGACGTACGTTTTGAAACGTAACAAGGTTCCTGTGCTCTGCGGGGCGAGCCTGCATGTTGATGCCGGCGAGACCGTCGCGATCATCGGGCGCAGCGGGGCCGGGAAGAGCACCTTGTTGCATATTCTCGGGGGGATCGACCGTCCGGATGATGCGCGAGGGTCGGTACGGATCGCCGGTCAATCGATGTATACGCTGTCGTCCTCGGCCCGGACGCGCATGCGTGCGGAACGGATCGGATTCGTGTTCCAGACCTATCATCTGCTTAACGAGATGGATGTGCTGGAAAATGTCATGTTGCCCGCCCGCGCCGCCGGTGCCTCCCGCACGGCGACCCTGGCCCGCGCGCAGGAATTGCTGCAGGCGGTCGGTGTTTCTGCCCGTGCACACCACACGCCCCTCGAACTATCGGGTGGCGAGCAGCAGCGGGTGGCCATCGCCAGGGCCTTGATCAACGATCCAGCCGTGGTGCTGGCGGATGAACCGACGGGGAACCTGGACACCGAAACCGGGGCCACGGTGCTACGCCTGCTGTTCGACCTGACGCGCAGCCGGGGCCATGCGCTGGTGATGGTGACGCACAACGATGCCACCGCCGCGACCTGCGACCGTACCTTGCGACTCCATGATGGGCTCCTGGTTTGAGTCACTTTATTGCGCTGGCTTTTTCTTCCGGCGTGTACCTAGGTAATAGCCGATGAAGCCAGCCCCCAGTGCAGCCTGGAGCGTGAAGAGCATGCTTTCGATCTCGCCGCTGGGCGGCTCGAACAGGGGCTCGAACCAGGGCTCGTAATCCGGTGCGATCCGGGTGATCTCCTCCTGCGCCTGTCCATCCGATCCACCAAAGATCTCCTCATCGCCCGACGGGCGGTGCATCAACAGCGGTACCACCAGCAGCACCGCCAGGGCCAACAACATCAATATCGTTTTCAATTTCATGCCACACCTCCAAATACACTCAGATCCTTGAGCTCATCACTGCTGTAGGCCGTGAGGGCGTTGAACACCAGGACGGTCAGGATGCCCTCGGCCAGGGCCAGCGGGATCTGGGTCACGGCAAAGATCGTCAGGAATTTGACCAGCGCCCCGGCCAGCCCGCTCTGTGCGTCGGGAAAGGCAAGCGCAAGCTGGACTGACGTCATCACGTACGTCATGAGGTTGCCGACTGACGCCGCGATGAACACCGCCTTGGCCGTGCCGAAGCGTCGCAAGCCCACATAGACGGCATAGCTGGCCCAGGGGCCGACAATCGCCATGGAGAACGCATTCGCGCCCAGCGTGGTTAAGCCTCCGTGCGCCAGCAACAGCGCCTGGAACAGCAGGACGACCGAACCGAGGATCGACATGATCCCCGGCCCGAACAGGATCGCGCCCAGCCCGGTCCCGGTCGGATGCGAGCAGCTTCCGGTGACCGACGGCAGTTTCAGCGCCGACAACACGAACACAAAGGCCGCCGCCGCTCCCACCAGCATCCGTACCGACGGCTTGCCCGTCACCAGCCGTTGCAACGATCGGACGCCCGCCACCATGAACGGCAATGCCGCCGCCCACCAGCCAGCCGCATGCGCCACCGGCAAATAACCTTCCATAATATGCATTAATTTATCCTTTCTATTCTTGTTAGTTTCCAAATACCAGAGTCAACCCAGCCGTGGCCATCAAGTCCGGCCCCTCGCCACCTATCCGCGAACCGCCTGCAACATCAAGCGTCAGGTTATCACTGGGTACCCAGCGCAATCCGGTATTGAACAGGGCGATGGCCTCTGCGCCACTTGTCAATTCACGGTCAGCAACAAGTTCCACCACATATTGCAGGGCGGCAGCGAGCTGGTAATCCAAGGCGATACCTGCATGACAGGCGTCATCCCCGCCGCCAATCCATGTATAACCGAGGTTGAGATGCAGCCCCCCCTTATCGCAAATCGAACGAGAGATGATCCAGGTCAGATCGGCATCCGTTTCACCGCTCCCCAAACCTTTATCCTCGTCCGCTGTCGGCAGATTGACAGACACCGCCAGCGCATGTCGAGCCCCAAGCGGACATGCTCTGATGGCCTGCCATTTTGCGCCGATCCCGACATCGCTGATCCCGCTCTCGTCGCTGCGACGTTCGTTCTGCACGCCCCAACCAAGCCCGACTTCAAACCCCGGCAGTAAGCCATAGGCGAGCCCGACCGGCAATTCCCAAAGCCGAACCTCGGCATCCTTTGTATATGCTGCTCCAGCCTCGAACTCGAATATCCCTTGATCCGTCGGATCGGCATCGTCCGTTGTCAGCGGACGCCCCGCCTGCAACCGGATTCCAGCCAGTAAAAGCGCGGCCACACCATACCCCATAATCCTCTTGTTCATTTTCTTCGTCTCCTGTACCTTTGATTGCGAGGGCGCGTACGCTTCGCCATACCGTCCCGACATGTGCAGACTAGTCATCAACGCTGCCGGGGCGGGTACGGGCGATGCGGAAACCCTCAATTTGTTTCCAGCATAATTCCATCCCGAGAATCCAGGCGTCAGGCCTGGATTGCCCAATACCTCGATTTATTCGCCTATAGACACCTCCTCCTGTTGAAAACTGCGCATGATTGCGCGATACATGTTCTTGTGGTCTTTAACCGTGGCTGCGCCAGTGCATAGGAATGAGGCCAGCGCGGGCGACGTCTGTTTGTCCCAGGCTTTCAGGACGTCGAGATCGGCCAGGGTAATCCCGGTGCGCAGGGTCGCTACCGCCGGATCGATATTGCGCGGTGTGGAGAGATCCAGCAGCAGCAGTTCACCATCCGGTTTGAACAGCCCCGCCATGTCAGCAGTCAGGACTGGCATCTCTGCCGATGTGGCCACGATGATGACGGCGGCCTGCTTCAAGTCGGTCTCCAGCGCAGACCACGGACTAAGGATGACGCCCTCGGGTACGGTGTCCGCAGGTGGCGGATTCCGGTGGTAGAACCACCGGCAGCGGCGCCCCTGCTGCGCAAGGCGGAGCACGACGCCCTGGCCGATGGTACCCGTTCCAAGCACGGCGATCGGTGCGGCGGGATCCGGCTGTTTCTGGCAGACATAGCGAACCCCGGCATCCTCGATCTCCCCTTGCGGCAGGTCGGCGGGAATCTGTGCGCGGATGTCCTTGGAGATGTGAAGGGCGGCTGCCATCCATTCCTCGATCATGCCGCCCGCCCAACCCTGCTCGGTCGAGGCGGCCAAGGCATCCTTGAGCTGCGCGACGATGTGGTTTTCCCCCGGCACCTGCGAGAGCAGGCCCGCCGCCATAAGTCCGGTATGCTCGAAGGCGGCAAAGCCGCGCTTGACGTAATATTGATCCGGCGGGAGCCTGTCGAAGCCGAGGATCTTGAGAACCAGCGCATTGGTGCCCGCACTGGCGGCCTTGACGGCCATGATCTCGACACGGTTGCAGGTGTTCAGGAGCATGAACTCATGAATGCCCCAGACGTGCATCAGCAACCGTCCTGCCTCGGCCATCCGTTCCGGCGACAGATGGAACGGTTCGCGGCCCTGTAGATCCATCTGCTGGTGGCTGGTACCGATCACCACGCAATCGGCGCTGTCCACCATGTTGACATGCCTTTCAAGGTTTTCTTTGATCAGGCGCGAGCGCCGGCAGCTCTGTCCGCCCGTCGAGATCGCGACCGAAAGAGGCCCTGAGCGAAAGGTGGCCGGGGTCACGAAGTCTCCCTCCATCCAATTACCATCCACCGGGCAGCACCAGATCCTCCGGGAACGGCAAGCCTCGAGGATCTCGCGGTTGACCTGCTTGTCGCCCGTGGCGGCAAAGACGATCGTGTACCCCTCGGGATCGTTCGCCGCGAAGGCTCGGGCGACATGCCGCACCCTGCCCTGCTGAACCATCTCGTCCAGGCGGTCGTCCAGCGCGGGACTGATCACTGTGACCACCGCCCCGGCCTCGAGCAGGCCGCCCGCCTTGCGGTACGCCACCTTGCCGCCGCCGACAATCAGACAGGGCTTGTCCTCGAGCAGCAGACTGGCCGGATAAATCGTGCGGGTCAGCAACGGTCTCATAGCATCTCCGTGATAAGCTCCCGCAACATGGCCTTGAAGCGAGGATGACTGCCGATCGGCGGCAGAACCGTGAGGGTGACACCCGGATACCTGGCACTCAGAGCGGCCGCTTCGGCAGGGATATCCTCGTCGGCATGGTTGCCCCCGGCCATCAGCATCGGCAGGATGCGTATATCCTCGACACCTTGCGATGCGAGGCCGTCGATGACGGAAGGTAGCGACGGTTCGCTCATCTGCAGATGCGCCAGACAGATCGAGGTGTCGTCAGCCGGGCCCACGTTGGCCTGCAGATCGTCGATCAATTCATCAAAGGGTTTGCACCAGCGCGGATTACGGCTGCCGTGAGCCAGCAGCACCAGACTTTTCTT
>DIZZ01000227.1:0-1306 GCA_002428045.1 Verrucomicrobia bacterium UBA6015 | reverse complement strand
GGTGGTGAATGCATCGGTTGTCGAGCCGGTGTCACGGGCGACGACGATAAGTCGGCACGCCTCGCTGGCAGCCGCCTCGCGCTTGGCAGGGAAACCGCCCGCCTCGCCGCCGTCCTTGGTCACCATGACGCCGATGCCGAATTGGCGAATCAGCGCCACGTTGTCTTCCGTACTGAACGGCCCACGTCCGGTGATAATGCGTTCACGAGGGATTCCGGCATCCAGGCAGGCGCTTACCGAGGCCGGATCGTCAAGCACGCGGGCAATGGCCGGGATGCCGGTGCGGATTGCTTCTGCCGCATAGGGATCAATATGGCGGGCACCGACGGTCAGCAATACCGGAGCCCCCCACGAAAAGGCCAGGCGGGCAGCCTCCGTGTGCGAAGCGACCGTACATACCGCCGCATCATCATCGCCGGTGGCCGAGGGCGGCCGCAGATACCTCAGATACACCACCCCGGCAGCGAGCGCGGCGTCACGCGCCGTCTTGCGCAGCTCCAGCGCGTAGGGGTGCGAGACATCCGCCAGCACGGTCGCCCCGGTCGCGCGCAGCAACGCCACGAACCCGGCAGCATCCAAGCGCCCGCAGCGCCGCGTGATGTTGGCATGGTCGCCAATATCCAGCGTCGCCTCGGTCGCGGTCGAGACCAGCACACGCAGCCCCGCCTGCGCCAATCCCCCAGCCACCGCCGCCGTCTCGCACGTCCCTCCAATCAATAAAATATCGAACAAATCATTCATAAGATGCTCATTCTCAAGGCTCTCCATTGGTCATTGGATATTCCTCCCACCGCTTCTCATATCCTCTCGGCGTAACCATCCAGCCGGCCAGATCGCGCGTGGTACGGTTGCCGATCACCACGACGGTGCGCATATCAACCTCCTGATCGAGAAGGTGCTCCAGATCGGTCAAGCACACCCGCTCATCGGCAGATCCCAGATCCACACCGATCCCTACGGGCGTGGTCCCCGGACGGTGTTCCCGGAAGATCGCCACGGCCTCCTCGAGCTGGGTCACCCGTTTGGTGCTGCGCGGGTTGTAAAGGGCGGTCACCAGATCCGCTGCCGCCACGGCCGCCAGGCGCGTGCGGATGGTCTCCCAGGGAACCAGCAGGTCGCTCAGGCTGATGCAGGCATAGTCCAGTGTCAGCGGCGCACCCAGGCGCGCGGCGGCCGTCTGCGCGGCGGAAACGCCCGGCACAATCTCGATGGCGATGCCGCTGCCGCTGGCATGCGCCAGTTCCAGGGCCAGTCCGGCCATGCCGTAGATACCCGCATCGCCCGAGGAGATGAGGGCGACCGTCGC
>DIZZ01000260.1 GCA_002428045.1 Verrucomicrobia bacterium UBA6015 | reverse complement strand
GTCAACGAAACAGGGATGCGCCCCATCCAAACCAACAACAGATGAAGTTGACAGTCCTTGGAAAGATATTCTCGACGAATACTTTCCAGCCTTCATGGAGCTTCTCTTTCCCGAAGCCCATGCAGGGATCGACTAGCCGGCTACCAATACGACCTATGGGGATGTAGCCTTGACTTCCGCTTCCCCGTCGTCAAGCTGCTCGACTACCAGACGCGATGGAGTGAGCTTGAAAACAGCCAGAATCCCTTCGAAACCGTCGTCATGACGCATTTAAAGACCTTGGAAACGCAAAACAATGCCCTCAGCCGCAAACGCTGGAAGCTGCAGATCACCCGGGGCATGTATGAAAAAGGTTTTACAGAACAGAACATATTGAATATCTTCAACTTTATTGACTGGGTGATGAAGCTGCCGCCTGAATTGGAGGAGCAATTCTCGGTCGAACTGGAAACCTACGAACAGGAGCGCAAAATGCCATACGTAACATCAATCGAACGAAGAGGCATAGAAAAAGGCCGACAGGAAGGCTGGCAGGAAGCGGAAAGCAACACGTTGCTGATGATTCTCCGCAAGCGTTTTGGTGCGGTACCACAGCCCATCGAGCAGCAGATCCGCGTGGCCGCCGCTGCCCAGCTCGAGGCGTGGATCAATACCTCACTCGATGCCAACACCCTGGCCGATATCTTTCCCGAAGCCTAAAATATGGAGTTCGGCGTGTTTCCCCCCAATCTTTTAACGCGAATACACAAATCACACGAAAAAAGGTCTAAAGTCCAACGTCTATCGTCTAAAGTCTTTTCCAAAGCTTCCCATCCCACCCACGACTTCAGCCAGGGCATCGCCGAGTGCGTTCAGTGGTACTGGGAGCATCTGAAGAGAAGCCAGACATGAAGAGCAACACAACAACCCAAGCCACAAGCCCTAGCAATCCACCATCTAGGCCTTATGAAGAATGGCGAGACGGCCCCCCTCCAGCGATCGTCGAAGCGACAGATGAAATTCCATTTTCACGGTTTCAGCCCGATAACCTGCGTTGGAATTTTCTGAATTTGACACCTACCATTCGTCGCTGCATCACGCTTTTATTCTTTGGGCTTGTTAACTGGCTTTTGCTGGCTCCTGCAGGTACCTTTCGCGATATTCATGTTTTTCTATCGCAGCAGGACAAGCTGGCCCATTTCCTCATTTTTGCAATTCTGTCCTGGTTGTTGCGCTGGTCCATTCCCTCCCTATGGGCAAAAGGGCGACTGCAGTATTTGGTTATATTGGCGCTGATTTCGTATGGCACTGCGGCAGAGAGCATCCAACCCTTGCTGGCGAAAGCAGGGCGGACATTCGAGTGGGGCGACTTGCTAATGAATGGCACCGGCATAGCCGTGGGTTTGCGGCTATTCGCAGTGATGGTTTACAAAGTGCCGGCAGGAGGTCATTGCCTAAAGTCCAAGGGCTATCGGTCCATCACCGCTGCAAATCGCATCCCTAATCACGTCTCTAATTCTTCAAGTCGCTAGGGGGTGCAATTTCGTAGTTGACATCATACACCCACAGGACGACAGTAGATTCTCAATGAAAGTAAAGAAGCGGTGATTCGCTTTTATGAACCCTTCCGAAGGAGGTCCTTGTTATGCACCCGATTGCCAATCATCTAATCCAACTACAGGAACTGACCCTGGTTCGCGAGGAACAACGTGTCGCGGTGGGGGCCGGACACCTAGAGCAACTTGAAGAGTCGATCAATTCCATGCAGCAGCAGTTACCCGATCCGGTGCGGATCATGTTTGGCAAACTGAGCACCAAGGATCGTAGCGTGATTGTTCCGGTAGTCGACAGCCTTTGCGTTGCATGCCGGATGCAATTGCCGATCAGTCTCGTGCAGCAAGTCCGCATGGCGAAGGAACTGCATGCCTGCCCGAATTGCGCACGGTATCTGTATATACCAGAGGCCATGGCACGCAATACGCGAGCCAAGCCCGGACGGTTCGATGTACAGAAGCCTGGCATCTCCCGGTTCTCATCGCAAGCGCTGATGGTGTCGTCCCTGCAAGGGAAGGATCGTGATAGTGTCATCACCGAACTGGCGATGCGGATGGAGTCGGAAGGGTTCGTGGATAAGGGCGCGTCGCTAGTGGAAAGCGCATTACGTCGAGAAACACTGTTCTCGACCGCCGTCGATCACGGGCTGGCCTTCCCGCATGTTCGTGGCGTGGAGGGCGGTGCCTTGACGCTGGCGGTTGGCATGAGCGCCAAGGGCGTTCATTTCGACGGTGGTAAAGGGGCGCTGTCGCGCGTGTTTTTTTTCATGGTGATTCCGACGGCGGCCAGTTCGTTCTATCTTAAACTGCTGGCAGGGTTGACGGAAACCTTCATGGTACAGGAGGCGCGCGACACATTGCTGGCTTGCAAGACGGATGCGGAAATGTGGAAGGCACTCGTCAAGTTGACGCGCAAGGCGATTAAATAACCAACGGCTTGCGGTTGCTTAACGCGGTAATTTCACGCGGGACATGTAGTTCTGTAGAACGCTGTTGATGACGTCATCGCGTGTCAAGTCCTCTATGTGGTAATCACTGCCCGGGCGCACCATGGCTTCCACGGTAACGAGGCGCAAACCGCCTCTTTCGCGCATCCTGACCTGGGCGTAGGGGAGTTTGCGGTCGGGCAGGGAACGTTCCTGCAGGCGATACATGATCTCTTCGGTCGTCCCGTCAAAGACGGTNNGAAATGCGGGTCACCACACGACGTCCGTGTTTCTCCAGTGCCGGGCATAAGGTTTCGAACGCCGGGGCGGCGACCTCCGCCAGAAATTTTTCGAAGGGTGATTGTTTGGGTTCGTTGTCCGCTTTTTCGGTTTCAACAAAAAAACTATCGAGTGCTTTCTGCCAGTCTGCCATAATGTCGTTCCTATTGAATAGTGGCCTTGATCGGTTGCTTTAGATTTTGGCTAATAGATGCACAATAGCAGGTTTGTTGACGCGATGCAATAACGACGCAAAATTTGAAATCGAGTCGTGGATCGTATCCGGATCATTTGCTCCGGGTTGAGTAATCGCATCCAGAGCATCTTGCTCCGGGTGCTGAAGGGATGAAGTTAAATGGATACAGGATCGGATACGAGCACGTTTACCGAGGGGATTGGCGATTTCGCGCAGTTGACGCCGGATGCCGTTCTCGACCACGTTGAAAAGGCGATTGGGAAGCGTTGCAACGGTCTGTGTCGCCAATTAACCAGCTATATCAACCGGGTCTATGAAGTCGACGTGGATGACGGATGTCGACTGATCGCCAAGTTTTATCGGCCAGGTCGCTGGAGTAGGGCGGCGCTGCAGGATGAACATGACTTCCTGGCCTCGCTGCGACAGGATGAACTGCCTGTGATTGTTCCACTTACTGGGGAGGATGGGAATTCCCTGCATACGGCGGATGGCATTTGTTACGCGATTTTCCCTAAGCGGGGAGGGCGTGCTCTGGATGAGCCGAGTGCGGCGCAGTGGAGCGAAATCGGACGGTTGCTGGCTCGTGTGCATGGCGTCGGGGCGCGGCAGGTCGCGCAACACCGGATTTACATGCAGCCAGACGCATCGACCGAGGACCAGATCCAGTACTTACTTGATGAGCACCTCGCGGAAACGGGGCTGCGTGATCGATTTGAGATGGATGTTGATCGTATCCTCGATGTGATTGAGCCGCTGTTCGACGAGGTTGAACGCATCCGAATTCATGGCGACTGTCATCGGCAGAATATGCTGTGGCGCCCGGAGGAGCCGCTCTCGTTGATCGATTTTGATGATATGGCAAACGGCACGGCGGTACAGGATATGTGGATGTTGCTGCCGGGGCGTTTGCGCGACTCGCTTCCGGAAATGGGCGCGCTGCTGGATGGCTACGAGACCTTTCGTGAATTCAATCGCGCGGAGCTGCGGCTGATCGAGCCGCTGCGGTTTATGCGCATGATCCACTATCTGGCTTGGTGCGGTCGGCAATGCGGGGATGGTGGATTTGCCCGGTTGTCGCCCGGATGGGGAACACGACCCTTCTGGCAAGCCGAGATTGAGACGATCCAGCGGCAGCATGACGAAATCGTGCAGGCACTGGCGTCTTCCGTGGTCGTTTGAACCGTCTATAACCTTCTATTTCCTGCCGCTTTTGATAGGTTTCCCCACCTTGATCACTTGGGTTTCACCCTTGTACTCCAGTAACGCTCCCTGATGCTGGATCGCCACCACTCGTACATTGTCAATGGTATCGTTGACCCCGACGACTTTACCGTTTATGACGGCCGCTCCACTGCGATCCTTCCCAACAACGCCGGTAATGGTAATGGTCGGCCATACAAGGGGCTCGGGCGGTTGTACAGCGACGGGTGGTGGGGGCGTTGTCGGCTCCGCAACCGTCACCGGCTCCGCAGACGCCTGTTCCGTTGCCGCGTTCGGTGCCGTTACCGGAGGGATACCCGCGTTTACAGCAGGGGGTTCCGTTGTCTTTACGACGGGATCAACCGTTGTCGTGGTGGCTGCTGGCTGTACCGTGGTCGTCTCGTCGATCACCGCATCGCTGGCCTTGGCCGCCGTATTGGCATCCTTGATGGTTGACTTGACCCTGGATGCAATCGTCGGCTTGGGTTTCGCCGCTACGGGTGGTGTGGCGGCGTCTGGCGCAGGTTGAGTTTTTTGGGGAGCATCCGCCACGGCGGGTGTTACGACATCGGCAGGCGTCTTGTCGGTCCATGGCATGTGGATGCCAGCCTTCTCCAGCCCGTATATCAATGCCCAACTGGCGGCTCCCAAAAGAAGTAGCAGCACAATCAGCACTGCAGCCAGTGACCGGAATACCTTTGATTTGCTCTTGGGTTCATCGGCGGATGGCGAGACCCGGCGACTCTCAGAGGCTTCCTCTGTATCCGTGTCCTCTTCTTTTTCAATACGCTCCATCGATCTTGCGGGGTGCGTGGGCGTTGGCTCATCGTCCTGGCGAAGTCCAGGAAGGATAAATTCATCGAGGGGATCCGAGGGGGATGCCCCGGCGGCGACCGGTGGCTTCGCTTTCGGGGGAGGCAGTGTCCCTTCCTGTTCCATCTGCTGGCGTCTAAGGGCTTCCTGAATGAGACTCATGGCATTATCCTTCTAGTTGACGAATTGCTTTCTTTACACAACTGGCCGACACATCCTGTTCCCCGTACACATACGCGGCTAGCATCGAATTGTCGCATACCGCATTGATCAGTCGCGGACATCCCTTGGCGTAGCGGTGGACGGCCCTGACCGCAAAGCCCGAAAAGGTTACCGTGCTGCGTGGGCCAGCCACTCGCAACCGGTGATGAATATATGCCTCGGTCTCGGTAGCCGTCAGCGGGGGTAAGTTATAACGCACCGTGATTCGCTGGCGGAGTTGTCGCAAATCAGGTCGTTCAAGCCGCATTTTCAGTTCAGGTTGTCCGCAGAGTACAATCTGTATCAGTTTGTGTTGATCGGTTTCAAGATTGGAAAGCAGCCGGATCTGCTCCATCACTTCCGGTGTCAGATCCTGCGCTTCATCAATCAGCAGGGCGACATTTAACCCCTGTCGGTAGCAGTCCAGCAGGAAATCATTTAAGCATTCAACATACCCTAGACGGTCACTGTGGGATGGCGATAGGCCGAAATCATTGAGCATGGCCCGAAGTAGCTGAGTGTCTGAGAACGTGGGATTAAGGATCAGTGCCGTCTTCACCTCCTCGTCGAGGCTGGCCAATAGCGCCCGGCACAGGGTCGTCTTGCCACTGCCGACCTCTCCAGTGAGCTGGATGAAGCCTTTCCGTTGGGTGATCCCGTAAATCAGGTGGTCGTAGGCTTCCCGATGGTGCGGTGCGTAATACAGAAAGCGAGGATCCGGCGTGATATTGAACGGCATCTCGTCGAGGTTAAAGTGCTTGAGGTACATAAGTTGTTCAAAATCCCGAATTATTGGAAGTGTTCACAGGCAGGTTTATGCGCAGGATTCCCGTTTTGTTCAACTAAATTCTTCAGGCGCCCAAGGAGTTGTGCTGCCGGCGGATCGGGCGGAATCCCCTGTGCAAGTGCTTTTAGCCGTAGCGAAGGGGCATGCCGGTCGGGCGCGATTGCAATCACCGCCTGATAATCCCGGATGGCCTCCTCGTTGCGGTTCTTGGTCTCCAACAGGAGTGCCCGGAAGGACAGTGCCTCGGCTTTCGCTTGTATATCCTCTGGATCTGGCGGATTTGCTGCCCCGGTATGCCAGAGTCGTAGCGTGGCATTCAGGGCGGAGAGGGCTTCGTCCTGGCGTCCGGTATGCAGGCAGAGACGGGCTTTTTCCAACTGGACAGCATACGACAACGGGTTATTCTGCTGCGCCCGCCGCAACACTTCTTCCGCCAGATCCAGACGCTTCAGTACGCTGCTCAGCCAGTACACGGCAACGAGTGCGCTTTCCGGATTGCCAGGATCAACTCGCATCGAGAGCTCCAGCCAAGGCATGATCTCGGCCACCTCATGGGGTGTTTCCGCATGCAGGTGTTCCGCTGGTTGAACCTGCGCTCGCAAATAGTCCAGACACCCAGGCGCATGGCCGTCGTCGTCATGGTGGTGCCCCGTGATCCCCCGGTGATGGTAATCGTCGGCGCGTTGATAGAAATGATTGCCCAGCAGCATCCGTCCTTCTCCCAGAACCGATTCAACGATGCTTACGCTACGCTTGCCCCGTGGCGTTATCGCGTGGCTCAGGTGGGCGGCCAGCGAGAAGGCGATGATCCACAAGACGGCAATCGCACAGAGCGTGTGAAATGTCGTTCTCGTTCGCCGTGTCGGTGGTGTGCTGATCATTGTTGATTAATCCTTCATGGTGCGTGAGAAGTGTTTGCGCCGATAGGCCAGCCACGCAAGGAGCAGAAAAATACTGGTCATCACGGCGCCATAGAGCAGGATCAGCGACCATGCATGCCATGGAATGGTCCCGTGAAGGTGAATCGTGCGTCTGCGCATGTCGAAAAGATCAACATGGGGCAGGGCGTTGTAAAAGAAAAGCAGTGCGTATTCGTTCCATCCCTCGGACTCGTTGATCCATTCCGGCAGCTTAGGGACAAACGCGAACGCGGCACCCGTGGTGACATACGAAAGCGTGGCGGCTGCTTCATGGCTCAGGCGCGTTGAAAAGGCGATGGCGATCGCGGTGATCATGGCCAGCAGCATGATATGGAGTGTCGCCGCCTGAAGCAGGGTCAACGGATCGAAGGCTCCCCCGAAAAAGGCGAGGATCAGGATCGTTACCGCATAAAAGCAAAGGATCGCCATGGCGGTTGCCCCCCAAGCACCCAGCCACTTGCCGAGCACAAGGTTGAGTCGGCTGACAGGACGCGCCAGCACCGCATAGATGGTGCCCCTTTTTTCTTCCTGTGGCAGTTGGCGGACGGCTAGGTTGATGCCGAGTATCCAGCCGAGGATCCAGATGCACAGCAATCCGATATCCTTGGCGTAACCGGAAATCGAGCCGAGTCCCGTTAGGTTGATGGAGACGAGAAGCAGGAGCATTGCGGCCAGCAGGATACCAAGCACATAAAAGGCTTTGCGACGCCACATTTCCATCCAGGTGGTGTAGGCGATAAAGAGAATCTTATGCATGGCTGCCTCCTTGGGCGTCAGCTGCTGCGGTGATGGTGCGAATGAAGAAGGGCTCCAGCCGCTCCCCGACAGGGACCAGCGTGCTGGCCGGACCGCTGGCAATTGCGCGGCCCCGATAAAGGATGGCGATTGTGTCGCAGACCAGTTCGACTTCGGACAGTTCATGCGAGCAGAAAAGCACTGTCTTCCCCCGTGCTTTCAGGTCGCTGATCAAGTTCCGGATCTGTAGCCGACCAAAGGGGTCCATGCCGCCGGTGGGTTCGTCGAGAATGACGAGATCCGGATCATTGATCAGGGTCTGGGCCAGGCAAACCCGCTGGAGCATACCGCGGGAATAGGTGCCTGCCAGGCGGTCCGCCGCTTGCGTAAGATCAAGTTGCTCCAGCAGCGCATCGCCTCGCTGTTTGACGGACGCCCGCGACATGCCGAACATTCGCCCGGCGTTCTGCAGGAGTTCGCGTGCGGTTAAGAATCGGTAGGTGTCCGGATGTTCCGGTAGGTAGCCAATCCGCTGGCGTGCAATCGATCGGCGCACATCCGTGCCGAAAATCGAGGCGTTTCCGCGGGTTGGTTCGATAAACCCCAGAAGGGTGTGCATAAGTGTGGTTTTGCCAGCTCCGTTGGGCCCCAGCAATCCGAAGACGTGCCCTTGCGGGACGACCGCATCCAGAGAGTCCAGTGCCTTGACGGTCTGGCCGTTCTGTTCAAAGGTTACAGATAACGCGTTTATTTCGACGGCTGCATTCATGCTGACAATACTAATCGTCTCTTTCCATAATTTCAAGCCCCAGAAAATTTACAGGTATCCCACTGATTTTCATTCTAATTTCCGAATCCGCCCATGGCGATGGGTAGCAGGAACGTTCCGAGCAAATGTCGGCGCCGGATGTTGTAGAGACGGGGCAGGGCGGCGATGGCGATCGCGGTAACGATCATCAGCACGCTGTGAAACCACAGGATGCCAATGCCAATGTCCGGGATGGTTGTCAGGAGCAGGGCCGCCTCTGCCAGCCGGAGCCCCAACGCGCCGGATAGCATAAGTATCGTTGTCGCCATCGCGATGGGTCGAATGGTGTGCCAGGCCGCACGCCCACCCGTCGGGGCGATACCGATCGTCGTCACGGGTTCAGCACTGGCGAGCCATAGCATCAGCGCCCATGCCAGCCAGTAAGCGTGTGGCAGCAGGACTGTCGTCAGCTGTGGCAGGCACACGGCTGCGGCATGTGCAAGGATGCCTTCGGCTTCAAGGTCGTGCTGAACCGGGGCGATCGGCCATGAGGCCCAAAGGATGAACAGTCCGATAACGCTGATGGTCAGGACGAGAGGGGGGAGAAGCTTTTCTGGCAGACACTTTGGTATGTCGATGTCGCAATAGGGACAACTGTTCACATGCCCGATATAGCGCTTGCATGCGGGGCAAAACGTCATAGTTTGCCCACGATAATGCGCAATATATCTTCCGTTGTGACCAGGCCGATCACGTCACCCTTCGGATCTCGAACTAGGCATAGGGGCTGCCTGCTACGCCGCATCTGCGGAAGGATCCGGTCGGCGGGTAGGGTGTTGGCAATGAACAGCGGTGGTCGGCGATAGGCATAAACCGTTTTGGAGAGGGCTGCCGAGCCGATGGCAAGTACATATGAAACATTGATGACGCCGCTAAAGTTGCCCGTTTCGCGGTTTACGGTTGGAAATCGCGTCAGTCCGGTTTCCCTGGCTAGAGCGAAGAAATCGGGGATAGGCAGATCGTCAAAGACGGTCACGACCTTGTCGCGTGGTACCATGATGCTGGATGCCTTGGTGGTGGACAGCTCGATGACGCGGTGAATCATGTACCGTTCCTTGGCGGAAAGCACGCCGTCCTTCTCGCCTTCGCGAGCCAGGACCTTCAGATCGTCGCGGGTCACGAAAGGTGCCGGTTTGCCGAAGTTTTTATCGCGTTCGCCGGGCGAAAGCAGACGCGCGACCGCAATGAAGCAGTACGCCATCGGGCGCAACAGCCACTCAGCGGCGCGTAGGATCCCTGCAAACCGGTTCGATCGCTCGATCGGGCGAGCCTGAAACCAGGCTTTCGGGAGGTATTCTCCAAAGATGATCACGACGACCGAGACCACCACGGGAGCCACCATCTGGGCTGCTGGAATATGAAGTTCCATGGCCAGACTGGACGTGGCGACGGACATGATGACAAGGACGATATTATTTCCGACCAGTGTGGTTCCAAGCAAGCGGTCGAAGTTTTCAGCAAAGAACTCCAGGATTTTTGCATTACGGTGGCCTTGCCGAACCAAATGCCGCAGCCGGAACCGGTGCATTGATACGATTCCTGTCTCTATTCCCGAGAAGAAGGCGCTGGCAAGCAGACTGAGGGTGAGTATAAGCACATGAGCCAGAATCATGAGTTCTCCTGCACTGGTGCTTCCGGCGATGGGGCCAACTTTTCAAGCATGACCTGCATGATGCGCTGGCGACGGACGCGTTCAACGGTGACGCGGCAGCCCTGCGCCTCAATCAATTCGCCAGCCCTGGGGATCTTTCCTATCTGGGCGGTGACCCAGCCAGCGATTCGGTCGGCACCCTCGGCTTCAAGCTCAAGGTCCAGCTCGTAGTTGACATCCTCGATACTTACGCTGCCCTCAATCAACCATTTGTTCTCATCGACGGGATGAATATTCTCTTGCCGATCGCCAAACTCGTTGTCCACGTCATCAACGACCTCCTCCAGGATATCGCCACGGGTGATCAGCCCGGCGGTCCCCCCGAATTCATCAGCCACGATGGCGATGCGCCGGTTTTCGCGCTGGAAGTCGGTCAGCAGTCCGTCCAGCGGTGCGTTTTCAGGGACGAAATAGGCCTTGGTCGCCGAGGTTGCAATGTCGTTCTGTCCAGAAAGCAGGAACCGGGGTACATCGAGGAATCCCTCGATCTGATCAATACTTTCCCTGTAGATCGGTAAATAACGGTAACGGCACGAACGGATGATGTTCCGTTGATCCTCCGGAGAATCGTTCAGATCCAACCCGGTGATATCGACGCGCGGTGTCATGATATCACTGGCCTGCGTCTCTTCCAGGTTGATGATGCCGTCGACCATCACTCGTTCTTCCTCGTTGAGGATGCCCTCTTCCTCGCCCACTTCAATCACGGTCAGGAACTCATCCTCCGACAGTGTCTTGCTGGAGGGGATGAACTGCTTGTAGAAAAGCGTGGTGATGCGTTCAAGGATCGTGCGGACGGGGCGGAACAGGTAGATGCATACAATGAGCGGCCTCGCAAAACGGGGGGCAAGGTCGCTAGCGCAACGCATGCCGAAGCGTTTGGGGACGACTTCTCCAGCCAGTAGAAGAATTGCCGTCATGGCGGGGATCGCCACGGCTTCCGCATGCGGAACGCCGAAACTGCTCAGGATAGCGAAGCCGATGGATGAGATGCAGACATTGACGAACGTATTGCCGATCAGTATGGTTGAAAGCAGCCGCGTTGGCGTGGCTAGCAAATCCTCAAGCCGCTTGGCGTCCTCTGGACGTAATGTCCGGATCTTGTTGATATGCAGTGAATTCAACGAGAAAAGGGCGGTTTCGGCACTGGAGAAAAAGGCGGACAGACACAGCAAAACGGCAAAGCAAACCAAAGCGATAATGAGGACGGTAATATTCATGATTAAAGACGTTCAACCTCGGTGATGCTCAGCTTTGTTCGTTGCACCGCTGGCGGACTCTGGATTTCCATGTCCTTGACCATCCATGCCCCATCGATCTTCTGTACATTCTGGACCCAGAGTTGGCGGATGGGGTTGCCGCTGATATCCAGGCCTTCGGCCCGGAGCATCATGCCCGCCTTCTTGCTGATCCAAAGGCGAACGCTGTGATAAGGCCCGGGTTCATCCGGGGGCCGGTTGACGCGGATGATATAACAATCAAACGTCCGGACGGACTCTTCGCCCTCGTGATACGCATCTGTCCACCACAGGAAGGAAAGCGTCAGATCCAACCAAGAGATGTCGCTTTGCTGAATCTGGCGGCCCATCGAGCCGATCGGCACCGGTGTCAGTTCGGCACCGGCGGCATACGTCACCCGAGGCGGGGTGGTGTGGGTCAAGCTGAGCTGTTCCAGCGGGGCACCGAACGCATCAAAAATCGTGTATTGTGTATGGGGTTCGTTATCTCCCCAGCGGGCGATCAACTCGAACCCGTACGTTTTGACAGGTACCCCCCGGTGCCGACGGACAAGCAGTTTCCCGGTGACGCGGATGGGATCTGCGGGTAGCTGGCGGATGACGCTCTCAAGGAGCGTCGAGGCTATGGGAACCTCGTCATCATCAGGTGAGGGCTCGGCGATGGCATTTGTTCCGAATCGCTCGGGGTCCGAGCCATGCACCGGCGGTGTAGTCCCGGCCAGCGCGGTTGCGCATACGGCCAGCGAGATGAATTGGCGACAACAGGTTTTAATTTCTAATGGCACTTAGTTCTGCTCGACGTTACAGGGGCCTGCCTTTTCATCGGCGATAATGGCTGAATTAAGGATATCACGAATGGCGGTTAGTCCGGTGGAAGGTACGATAATCGTATCCCGTCGACCACCGACATCCTCGGTGATGCGCAGGAACCGTCCCCGCGGATTTTCCCGCAGGTTGAAAGAAAAGCACTTGCGCTCGACCTGAACCTGTTCACTTAATAGCTCCGTGTCCACTCCTAACACTCCCGCGTTGAGGCTTCTGAGATTACAGGGGATGCCCGAACAAATGCAAATCTATCAAAAGAGTTCCCTATGTCAATCCCTTTGTCAGGGCGATGAAATAGCTTTACGGCGGTATTTCCCGTATGATAGATTTATAGCAGGTTCGGTGAGGTGTTTCTTGTTCCTTGAATCCGAGGGTGACAATGGTTGCAAGAATGTATGGTCGGGATGCAGGGTTCACGTTGGTCGAAGTGCTGGTCGGCATGGCTGTGCTGGCCCTGTCGCTAACCGCTGCGTTTGCGTTGGTGACGCAAGCGGTTCGGATGATCCGTCCGTCGCGGGAAACCACGCTCTCCATGCACGCTGCCCAGATTGAAATGGAACGGCTGCGCATGTCGTGGGATACATTCAATGCGCTGGCCGACGGAACCGTGCTGACGACGGGGGATAATCCGGCGCTGGTCGAGCTGCGATCAGGGGCTGCCGTGGTCTACAAGACGCCCTATATCAGTAATGCCCCGATTTACTCGGTTACGGTTCAAGTGACGTGGCGAGATCAAGCGGGACGGCAGAAGACCAATGCGCTGATGAGTGTTATCGGGGAAGGGGGGCTGGCCTTGCAATGAAAAATGCCCATCATGTGTTGCGGAGGGACTTGCAGCGTGGCTTTACCCTTGTTGAGGTCATGGTTGCCATGTCGCTCGGCCTCATGGTCATTGCGATGGCCTTGGGCTCTTTTATCGCGATCTCGAAGTCTGCCGCCAGCAGTGTCAATGCGTCGTCGATCCATGCCAGTTTGCGGTTGGGCCTCGACCGGGTGACGGCGGACCTCATTCCAGCCTCGAATATTATATCCTGTGTGAGCGACTTATCGATTTCGTTCAATGCCGTGACGTCCTCAGTTACGTCCGCTACCTCCCAGGTTAATACCGTGTCGTCAGAAGTCCGGTTGTTCCGGTACGATCCCGTGGGGCGGGTTCTTTACTCCAGGAAAGCCGGGGGAGCGGAACGGTCTATTCTCGATGGGGTGGATGCTGTTCTTTTCAGTATGTTCGATAGTGCTGGCGAGCCCACCGATCAGCCGGCCGAGGCGTTTGTGATCGGCATTCAGATTGATGCGTCGGGGCGTGCGTCTGGGCGTACCTACAGTGACCGTGTTTATTCCCGTGTGTTGCTACGTAATCGAAGATAGGAGCTGGCAGATGAATAGGCAATGCAGATCCGTCGCGGGTGGTTCAGTGCTGATGGTCGCCATGATGGTCATGTTCGTTGCTTCGATGGCTGCCGCGTCTGCAGCCAATTTTTGCCTCGGGATGTTGAAATTATCCTGGCATTCGGCGGCACGTATCCAGGCACTGCATACGGCCGAGGCTGGCGTGGAGGCGGCTATGTATGCATTCAACCGTCAGCTCGCGTCCGGGGATGGCTGGGTAGGCTGGACGGTTGGAACGAATGGTACGTTCACGGTAACGAAGTCGCTGTACGGGGTGAGCGCCTCTGCTTCTCTGGCGAGTACCTTCAACGTGCAGGCCGACACTAATACGCTGACGATTACGTCTCGGGGTACATTGGCGAACTCCCGCTATGCGAATGCTGATCGGACGGTTGAGGTTGTGCTGAAAGCGGAAGCCAAGTCAACCCCATCCCCGTTTGAATGGGGACTGCTGTCGAAGGATAAGCTAAATATTGTGGGAAATCCGCTGTGTCTGTCATACGACTCGAGTCGTGGCGCATATGGTGCAGGCAATAGCTCCACGAACTGCGATGTCGGATCCATGGGGCAACGAGACGATGCCATAACAGGGGGTGGGGCAGCGCAGTCCTACGGGGATGCTGCCGTAGCGCCTGGGGGCGATGTAGACGTGAATCATATCTTCTGGACGGGGAAGCTAACGAGGAATCTTGATGTGGATTTCCCGGATGTTGCACCGCCAAGAACCAATATGACCAGAGCCGCCATTAATAATGCGACTACGACGATTAATATTGCTGGCAGCACATATATTGGTGTTCCTTCGATCGGTCTGGTTAACAAGACGTTGACGATTGCGGGAAATGGTGATGTGGTGATTTATGTTCAAGGAACCCTTTCCGTAGGCACTGCTGCGACCATTCGGTATGCGCCCTCAGCGGGAGGAATCATTAGTGTGAAGATGTTTCTGAACGGGAATGTAGATATCAAGGGAGATCTCAATACCGATGGTATTCCTGCGAATCTGCAGATGTTTGGAACGACCACTTGCCAGACGCTCGACTGTCAGGCGAATAATAGCAAATCCATGGTGATTTATGCCCCACAAGCGCAAATCGATTTATCTGGCAATGCGACGATTCAGGGCGCTATTATCGGCAACGTGATCAGAGTGAACGGTAATTTCGATTTCCGTTACGACGAAGCCTTGGCCAATCTTGAGATTCCCACGAATCAACAAAAGCCATTGAAATACTTCGTCAAGAACTGGATGGAACGGTACTAACGGTACCTCGATTCCGAGTGACTGACATGTTGCGATAGATACCTTAAAATCGTCCCCGTGATAAACACGCACATGGCCGTGTTGGATGATCGAGGCGATCCGAGATTTACCGAGTGGGTGAACGATCCTGTTGGTGTGCTGGAGCCTGTCGGATGTGCTGGATGAGGCGGGATAATACGGCAGCGCGGTTTGTGCTGTGCGGCGAAATCAAGTACACACCGTCCAGATCGGGCAAGAGGGCATCGATCAATGCCATAGCCTGCTCCTCACCATGCTGCTGCTGCTTTTGCGGATCCTCCGTGCTCGTCAATCGCTGCAGCACGTGCTCTGGGATCTGGATCCCCGGCACCTCGTTATGCAGATACAAGGCAGTCCGGGCTGAAATCAGCGGGAAGAAGCCGAGAAATACCTTGACCCCGGGCCTGCGCGTTGCGTCCAGGATGCGCAAGGCATGTTCGCGGTCAAAGACCGGCTGGGTCATCACGAATCGAGCCCCCTCGGCCAGCTTCTTCTCGTACCTCGCAATTTCCCCCTCCATGTTGCGCGTGGCTGAATTGAACGCCACCCCGACCGAGAAATCGGTTTCCTGTTTCAGGGATTTACCCGCACTTGTCATCCCACGGTTCAGTTGTGCCAGTAGGTTGACCAATCCCGGTGAATGCACGTCGAAAACGCCTTTTCCCGCCGCTCCATGACGCGGGACCGGATCTCCCGTAATCGCCAGAATCCCATGGATCCCAAGCAAGTGCGCACCCAGTAGATCAGTTTGCAGACCGAGTAGATTCCTGTCACGGCATGTGACATGGCAAATCATCGGTAACGACACCTGCTGCATGAGCAGCGACGCCGTTGCCACGTTGCTGACCTTCAGCGATGCCAGCGGGTTTTCCGCCATGCTGATGGCGTCTGCTCCAGCCTCGGCGACGTGCCGGACATCGGCAAACATTGATTCCATGAGCAAATGCGGCGGCGGATCGATCTCGGCAATGATGGGGAGTCGTTCGGGCAACGCGGCTAGCAACCTGCCATTCTTGAACGAGGCCACCGTCGGCACATATGGAGCCACCTCGACGGTTGCCGTCCTGTCCAGGGGGCGCGCCCGTACGGTCCCGAGGGCCATGGACATGGCCCGCACCGCCTCGGCCGACGCCCCGCAGCAGCCCCCGATCAACCGGACCCCAAGCCGTGCCAGGAGATTGGCGGTCTGGCCCATGTAGTCCGCAGACGCCAGGTAAACCATCTCGCCACGATCGGATTCTGGAAAGCCTGCATTCGGATATGCACACAACGGGGTTTTCCCGGCGGCCTTCACCATTGCCTTGATCGCATTCACCGTTCCCGATGTGCCCCGTCCGCAATGCGCGCCCACCACATCCGCGCCCCTCTCAATCAGCGAGGCTGCTACCTGGGCGGCATCCTGGCCGCTGTCCAGCAATCCGCCATCATTGAAGACCGCCTGGGCGATGATCGCCACGTCGTTCCCTCCGATGGTGCGCGCCTCGCCGATGGCCAGCCGCAACGCTGCCAAGTTCGTGAAAAACTTGAACTGCAGCACGGAAACCCCTGCGTTAAGCAGCGCGGTGATTTGTCGGCGATAGGCGTCCCGGTAAGTATCCAAATCCCAGTCGTCATCAAGGGTCAGTCCCAGCGGCCCGATCGCCCCCGCCACGCACACATCCCCCCTGGCATCCGCCTTGGCCAGTTCAACGCCTTTGGCGTTGATGGCCTCAACCTGGGATGCCTTGCCGTGACGCCCAAGCACGACAGCATTCGCATCCAGTGTATTCGTGGTGATCAGTTCAGCACCTGCCTCGATAAATTCGACATGCGCCTTGCGAACCTCGTTTGTCTGTGTCAGGTTCAGTAATGCCAGGCATTCGCGTCCAGCACCCGGACACAACTGCAGCAAGCGCATCGACAAGTCGCCGTCACCGGCGACAAAACCATCCTGCAAACGGGTCAGAAAATCCTTTCCAGTCATCATCACTCCTCTCGTTTTAAAGACATATTGCGGTAAGGTAGGTTGTGGCATTTTTCGATAGCGGCGGACAGTCCACGGATGAAGGCGTGGGTACCGAACGTCTCGGCGTGCCGCCTGATGGCGACAGGATCCCACGCGTGGCGTGCCGCTTCGATAATGGCGCGGGACAGCGCATCGGGGGTTTGCCGGTCGAAGAAAATGCCGCTGACGCCAGGCTTGACCGTTTCCAGCGCTCCGCCTTTGCCATACGCCACGACGGGTTTGCCGCACGCCTGCGCTTCCAGCGGTACAATCCCGAAATCCTCTTCGCCCGGGAAAATAAGCAGACGGCAGTGTCGGTAAAGCGCAAGTACCTCGTCGTCGCTGCGCCAGCCCTCGAAGGTGATGTTGGGCATCGCGCGTGCCGCGAGTTCCGCCCGTTTACCACCGACCCCGACGATCTTCAGCGGGTAGCCAAGCTGGTTATAGGCATCAATCGCCAGATCGATGCGCTTATAGGGCACCATGGCGGAGACGATCAGGTCGAAGTCGCATGTTCCCGCCGTAGGTCCCGGTGTGCATCGGACGGTGTCGACCGGGGGATAGACCACATCGGCCTCGCGTCCATAGAATGTCTTGATGCGCTCGCGCACGTGCTGGCTGATGGCGACAAACAGGTCGACTCGATCGGCCGTGCGTCGATCCCAGCGCCGCAGCCAGGCGAGCAGGGGACGGGCAATCAATCCCTTGATCGGCGAGCCGCCGAAATACTCCTCGTAGAATGTCCAGGCATAACGCATGGGCGTAAAGCAATAGCAGAGATGGCGTGAGCGCGGATGAGGAATGATGCTTTTGGCCACACAGGAGCTGGTACTGATCACGACTTCTGCAGGGGGCGGGTGCAGCGAGCGGATCGCTGCCGGGAACAGGGGTAGCAGGGCACGGTATTTATCCTCGATGGAGGGTATGTGCTGAAGCCATGAAGTATGGATCGGGTGGCTACTGATGCTTTTTGATACCGTGCCGGGATTGGCCAGCAGGGTGTAGATGGGGGCGGATGGAAACCCTTCGCAAAGCAGCTCTAGGACACGCTCTCCGCCGCGCATGCCGGTGAGCCAGTCATGGCAGAGCACGGCGCTGAGCGAGGGCCAGTCCGCTGATGGGGCGGCGCTCGGCAAGGATGATGGGATGGTTGTGTGCATCATCGGGCGTTCTCCTTTTCGCCTACTGCTTCAAGATAGGCGGTGAAGGTCTGGCGGGCGGTTTCCTTCCATGTGAACCGGGCCGCCTGTTTCCGACCGTTCGCCCGCAGGCGGGCGGCCAGCGAGGGGGTCCCAAGGATCGCTTTAATTTCGCGCACAAACCCGTCGACATCATCGGGAGCAACCAGGCGACCGGCATCCCCGACAACTTCCGGCAGGGAACCGGCATTGCTGCTGACCACGGGGGTTCCGCAGGCCATGGCCTCGAGAATTTGCAGGCCGAAGCCTTCATAGCGCGACGGATGCACCAGCAGGTCGGCTTGCCGGTAGGTGGCGATCAGGGCCTCATCCGTCAGGTAACCCGTCCATTGCACGGCCTCCGCGATGCCGAGGTGCTGCGCTAGTGCGGCCGGTTCGGGATAGCGCGGATCGGGAGCCCCGGCAATGCAAAGTCTGACGTTCATCCCTTCGCGCAGACGCAGGCTGGCGAGGGCATGCAGCAGGGTTGCGATATTCTTGTAGGGATCGGACCGTCCGACGTACAACAGGAGTGGTGCATCGGTTGCCGGTTTTGCGTTCGTGTCTTCGCCGCCGCCAGCTGTGCTGAAAAACCGTTGAGAGACGCCATTATAGATTGCCTTGACCCGCTGTGGTGGCGGCTTGAGTAGCTCAATAATGTCCTGGCGCGAGGTCTCGCTCACGGTCAGGACCAAGGCGGATCGGTGGGCCGCTTCGCGCAGTAGAAACCGGAACAACGGCATCAAGCGTGCCTTTTTCGATTTCGGGGCATGGTCGGGAAAGCGCAGTGGGATCAGGTCATGGATAGTGGTCACGGCCCGTAGGGGGCCAGCGGCATTGCGTTGGAATGCTAAAAAGGGGATCATATAGTTCGGGGAATGGAATACCCGGACCTGCTCGCGCTGGAGCCAGCGGGGAAGCAGGAGCTGGCTTTTGGCGTCGAAGATGCCCCAGGGGACGCAGCGGGTCTCGATATGCGGGGCCTTGTCAATTCCGGTCTCGGCCCGGGTACGTGCCTCCAGGTCCGGGCTATTGAAGAGTGCGATGAGGCGGTGCGGGATCTCCATGCCAGCATATTCGGCGAGCAGTTGGCGTGTATAGTTGCCGATCCCCGAGATTTCTTCAAAAATCCATCTGGCGTCGATGACGATATTCATGCGATAACCTGCCGGAACACGTCAAGGGTTTGGCGCGCGGTGGCCTGCCAGGTGTAGCCTGCAGCGGTCTGGTGTCCGCGTGCGATGAGAGCCTTGCGGAGTTCGGAATCCTGAAGTACCTGTCGGATGGCGGTCAGCCAGCCTTCCACCTCGTAGTGGTCAAGCAGCACTGCACCATCGCCAAGCACTTCCGCCAGGGAACCGCCCGTACTGGAGACAACCGGTGTGCCACAGGCCATGGCCTCGACCGGCGGGAACCCGAATCCCTCATAAAAGGAGGGGAGCACGAAGGCCTCGGCGCCGGCATAGAGTGCGGGCAGGATGTCGTCACCGGTGTAGCCTAGACGCTTGATGGATGCCGCCCTCGGGGAACTGGCGATTCGAGCAAGGATGGGCTCGACCTTCCATCCGTTGCCTCCCGCGATGACCAGATCACCGTCGAAATCGGTCATGGCCTCGAAGACCTGCACGAGATGGGGGATATTCTTGCGAGGCTCCACCGTGCCGACGGTCAGCAGGTAAGGGCGTTGGAGGCCGAGGGTGTCTCGGGTTTTCAGGATCATCTCTGCGGGCGGACGGCGGAAACGAGGATCAATGCCATGGTGGATGGGGAAGACTTTGGCTTCGGGCACGTTAAGGTAATTACAGGCTTCCGCCGCGCTGAAGCGGGAGACCGTGATGATCGCATCGGCCCGTTCGGCCGTGCGACGGATGTGCTTGTTCAGGTAATGCACATTGCGATCCTCGGCGAACTGTGGATAGCGCATGAAGGCCAGGTCATGGATCGTCACGACAGCCTTGCCATTGCCTCGGAGCGGGGGAATGATGAAATTGGGGAAAAGATAAAGATCGGCATTCCCGGCAAGCCAGTTGTAGGGTGGGAATCGAAGCATATTCCAAGCGCCCTGGATGGCTCGACCGGGAATCCAGCGGATCGGGTGCATGGTGGCATGAGGAATGGTGAAGGGCTCAGCATGGCGCTTGAAATCAAAATAGGGCAGCAACAGTTGCCCTTCGGGCATCGTGGCAGCCAAATTGGCGGCCAGCTCGCGGGTGTAGCGTCCGACCCCGGCGCGCTGGGTGACAGCGGATTGAATATCGATGGCAACTTTCATACGTGGCGCTAATCTATCGGTAAATTGCAGGATTCGCAAGCGCGATATCGCATTGAGCAGCAGGGATATTTCATCTGCTTTTGCCGTACGGGGACGCAATGTTCTTTTTCGAGCAACATCGCAGACCGGTCATCAGGGTTGAGCGTGCCGAGTCGTCAGATACGCTGGCGCCGTTGCCTTCTGCCGTATACGATTCCAAGGTTTCAAACCGACCTGATCGTCCGAGCGCTTTCTGTATTTCATATAGGCTGATGGCCAGAATGCGAAGCGTAGCCAGCGCATGAACTGACTGACGCACGGCGACACGGCATGCATCCTCGCTCCTGCGTAATGACACGGGCACTTTCCTGCTAACAGTGCATGGCATCGGCCGTAACCAGGCTATCGTCGGCTTTTGGCAATTTGCCGGTCAGCACCGGCAACGCAGGGATCTCGTTGCTCTTCTCCTCGATCTCCACTTGAGCGAGAGGCAGGCGCAAGCGGTGCGTCTCGTCCGATAGCAGTTGCAGCGGCTTTCCATCGACTCGCGCACTGCCGCGCAGCACCTTCCCGTCGATCGCCAAGTGCTCAAGCGCACCCATGTCCTTCTCCAGCAGCCAATCCACTTCTCTCGTGCCTTCAAATGCAGCGAGGCCGCACTGAAGCACGCCAGCGCAACCCATTCGCCGTCGAGCTCGGCAACGTAACGAAGCACACGGCCAACGAGTTTGCCACTCATGAGGTAATGCTTCGTACTGAATCGAACACATTCCAAACAAGCCCCTTCGAGATCCTTAGCATTTCATACACACTCCACACGAATGGCGAGATCTGCCCCCAGCGCCCTATGGCTGTTTTCTATTTTCTCGGACTGACCGTGACTGCCCATGACGCTGCCCCTCCTGGTTTTCAGAACGCAATCAGGCAGCCTGGCAAAGCAGTGGTGATTCGTGTCCTTTCGGCAACTGTGC
>DIZZ01000017.1:8818-13382 GCA_002428045.1 Verrucomicrobia bacterium UBA6015 | reverse complement strand
CCTCGCGTTTCGAGATCCGTGCGATTTCATCCTTCAGTACTTTTCCGATATCCGACATGATTTTTACCCTTTCTTCGTGATGCGTTTAACATACTCGCTAGCCCGTATAATTCCAGCAAAATTATAGGCCAGCCCTTACGCATACGCTAGTACCAGGGACCGTAATACAATTCCACCCGTTCGGCACCGTTCGGGTGGATGCGGATGAGTTTTATGCTGGTGCCCGTGTCGTAGGGTTCGATGGTTGCCGTTGCCGGCTTGCAGCGCAAGCCCTGATGCCAGTTGTAGCGGATAACTTGCGAGGCCTGGCGGTCGTGGGGGATAACCTCGATATGGTTGATTGTCGCCGTGATACGTCCCCCCCCCTCAATAAACATGGTGTTATCGCGCCTGACCCTGAAAACCATCTTTTCCCCGCTTCTCCATGCCATCTCATAATACTGCGGGACCTTCTGCAACGTCTCCTTCCATCCCTTGTGGTAGGTGGCGATATGGGTCACGTTATAGAACTCCAGGAACTGGAACATCTTCTCGGGGCCCTGATGGCGGAATTCCCTTGGCGGATAGTTGTATTCAACCAGCTTCGGTGAAAATCCGTAGTAGTCGCACGCCATCATCTCCCGCCCGGTATAGATCGGCAAGGCGGCAACCTTGCCCCCCCCGAAGCCATGCACGGCCGCCCCCGCGAAAAGGACACGCCCGCCGTCGGGAACGTTTTCGCGCAGCCAGGCGGTCATCCGTTGCATCTCCCCGGACATGGTGTTGAACCGGGCATTACTCTGATTGCCCATATAATTGACCATGGCAAAGCCCCCCGTCAGGATCAGCCCGGCAAGCAGGGCGGCGGCCAGCCGTTCAGGCAGGCCGCGGCGGCGCATGAGCGAGCCGGCGACCAGCGCCGCAGGAAGGATGATGACATACAGGGCATTGATCCAGACCCGGTCCATCTGCAAGGTCGGCTTCCATTCCTTGCCGAAGGCGGCAAGCAGCAGGCTGATGGCGATAAACGGAATGAAGAACCGCCGGTAGCGCCGATAAGGAAGCGCCAGCAGCGCCAGACTACCAGCAAACCATAGGGCAGGATGGGTGCGCCGTAGCAGTTCGCCCATCAACGTCAAGCCAGCTAAGAACATGCCACCGTCGATCGGCCTGTCCGTGGTGCGCATGAATCCACCGATTTTAGCATTCGTCCATAGACTGAGCAGCGGCAGGGCATGGACGGCGGCCAGCGCGGCGGCAATGCAAAGACCGCGCAGCACCAGGGAACGAGTGAGGCGTTTTGCATTGACCAGCAGCAACCCGGCAAACGGCACCGTCATCAAGGCGGCAGGCGGCCAGCACAGGACGAAGGCCATCGACACAAGCAGGATCAGCCAGGTCCGGCGATCCCTCCGCTGCTGAATGAGCAGGCGATACAGACAGGCCGAGGTGGGTAGCAGGAACAAGGAGGAAAACAGGGATCCGAAGGTTCCATAGGTCAACAGGTGGATCATGGTGAAATACGAGGTACCAAGAGACAGGAAAGCCGCGATGATCGATGCAAGGGTATTGCGGCTCACCAACCGGACGGACAAGGCCGCCACGCCTGGGACGATCCAAAGGAAGAGCAACGCAATCGCCGGGGTATAGACGATCCGGGTCTCAAGCAGCAGCCACAGGGGCAGGAGCGCATATCCCGGGGCCTGTATTCCCGAGGCAACCAAGGCGGCGATCACAGAGCCACCATTCCAGAACGGGTCGTAATAAATGCAGCGGGGAGCGACCTGGCTCCAGGACCAGAACCGGTAGAAAAAGGACGGATGGTCCGTACGGTAGAGCGGCTGACCGCCATCGGAGGCATACCAAAGGGTTATAGTAGCCGTTAACTGAACCAGGAGCAAGGTACCCAGCAAGAGGGGTTTGCGCCATCGGGGCCGCCATATCCCCAGCAGCAGGAAGATCCCGCCGAAAAGCAGTGTCCGCTCCAATCCGCTGCAGCCGAAAGCGATTCCCCGGGCTGGGAACCATTCGAGTAGAAAGAAATCATAACGCGTCGGAATGCTGGATGCCAGGTACGTCACCAACAGTGCCAGCCACACCAACAGTCCAATCCTCCGCCGTACGCAATGCACTGGATCATGCGCAAGGATCCAATAAACACCGATGCCCCACAGGGGCAGTGTCCATAAGCCAGCCAACAACGTGCGTATCTCTATCATGACGGTTGACGGCGGTTATCCGTGGAGGGAGTCCCGGTGTCGGGAATATGCGGTTCAAGGCGCAGGCAATCCACCTCGATCAGAGCCCCCGGCGCGCGGTCAATCCGCAGCTCGAGGATGGCACCGGGCGATGGCACCCGGAAGGGAAGCCGAATATCCTGCCAGGCATCCGGTTGCCCTGCGGGAAGAACGTCCACACTGGCGAACACCGTTTCCCGCTGGCTGTCGGGAGCCAGGCGGGATGCAGCGGTTACGCGCAGGATTGGCGCTTCGCTCTTGCCATCTTCCCGCTGACCGCGACCGCGTACCACCGCTTGGTAGGAGCCAGGTTCCACAAACAGGAAGGGCCCCCGGACGACCGCCTGTTCAGGATCATGCGCACCAAGCTGGATGGCTTCCCCATTCGAGGCATCGTGTATCGCACGGGCGCGCCCCGCATGGAACAGATGCTCCGCCTCCCAGCGCGACACCGACCCGGCTCCCGCGAAGGTGATTGTGCAAAGATCCATGGCCAGTTCCGTGGATGCCTCCGATGATATGGAGAACCCGACGCGCATGGCCGAAGCGACACGGAAAGGCAGATGATACCAGTGAAAGCCACCGCCAGGCACTGTAGCGAAGGGTAGGCTGGCGAGCACGGATTCCTCCCCTCCCCCGTTGCCCACACCGATCGCCCTGATCAACCCCATCGCCCTAGCGGGGTTTCCCCCTGAATCCAACCCCGTCAACCGCAGGGCCATGACATAATTCCCCGACGGAAGAAGCCGACCGCGCCACCGGAACATATCATTGGTCGAGCCACCGACACCAACCTGGAAGCTTCCGGAGAGCGTGTCCGCAGCATTCGTTGCCCCCCCTTGCCAACTCGTGACAGCAACTCCCGGGATGCAGTAGCCGACGGGCGAGACCACATCGCCCGAGCGATCGTCCGTCCAGTCTGGCTGCTGCACAATGCGGAACCCGTCAACTGGCTCATGATGCTCGATCCATTGAAGTCCGGGGGATCGCTTGAGCCGGTCGAGGGTGAAACGGAACGGGAAGATGCTGACATAGCGAGGGGCCGCGAAGCTTTCCGGGTGGAACGTCACATGGGTCACATTAAGGGACTGGGCAAGCCTCCACTCATCAGAACCGAACTGCCCTACATTGACCAGGCTGAGGGGCTCGAACACCGTTTCGCGGTAATGACCGGAAGCCAGCGGACTATAGCCGTTGATCAGGTGCGCACGGCTCTGCATGATATGATGGAAAAGACTGGAACTCATGGCACTGTCGCCCGGCCAGATGGGCACCGCCAGGACACGGGCATCGGGAGTTTCAGCGACGATGTTGCTGTAGACCGGGGAGGGCGAGGACATGATATTGATGCCGTGCGGCCCATGCACGCGGTAATCATACAGCACGAGGGCGATGCACACCAGCGGCAGCAAGGCCGACGCGACCGAGAGGATGCCCGTCCCCCCGCGTCGTGAGCGCAGCCAGGCACGCAGCAGGCCGATCCCTTGGGCGGACAACATGGCCAGGGCTATAAAGCTAATCACGATGGCACGAGCGGGGGTGCGGGAAAGCCGGGCAATGGGAAGCCTGTCCACCAGTGCATTCAAGGGTGGGTTCATCGAGAGGCTTAGCACGAGCCCGCCTACCAACATGACCAGCCAGAAGAGCGTATCGCCCTTCAGTCGCGGCGACCGCGTCAAGACCAGCCGCCGCATAAGGAAGGGCAACAGGAGACCGGCAAGGGCAAAAACCGCCACATACGGACCGATGTAGATACGCCGCTCACCGCAGGGGTCGATCTCCCAGAGATCCGACAGGAAGGGGCTGAGCTGCCCCCCGCTGACGGCACCGCCGGAATGTAAGCCTGAGGCACGCAGCATGATCAATTTCACATAAAGAATGAAAATGACGCCCGGCAGCCCTCCCGCCGTCATCCATCCGATGGATCTGCAAACCGTGCGCCATCGCTTTGCCGGACGATCCGAAGGCCACGGATCCTCTCCCGGACGGATCACCCTCCAGAGCCCGAAGGCGCCAATCAGCATCGCGCCAAAGTAGGCTAACTGCACATCGGTCATCGCCAGTGCGCTGAAGGAGAGCCCCGCTCCCAAGGCGGCAAGCCAGGATCCACGCACCCCCCGATCGATCAATGCCAGCGTCAATGGAAGGAAAAGCACCGAAACCCCGTTCGGGTGCCCGGCCATCAGTTGTGGCAGCCGAAACGGCATGATACAGAAGACCAACCCCGCCAGCAGGCACGCCCAGCGGTCGCGCACGGCGGGCCAGGCCAGCAGGGCCATGAAGACGCCGCAGGCGGTGAACGAAAGCAGGATGATGGTGTTATAGGCCACGATCGGACTGATGGGACG
>DIZZ01000017.1:0-8775 GCA_002428045.1 Verrucomicrobia bacterium UBA6015 | reverse complement strand
AATTCATAAGGATTGGCAAATAATCCGACGTTCCCGAGCAGGACCTCCGAGAAGAGCCAGTATTTATAATAGAGTTGGATGCAGTCCTGGGGTGAGACATGTACCACTTCGATGCCGGGCTGCGGTTCGACCTGGTACGGAATCCCGGTCGTGAAGTAACGGTGCAAGGGGCTGCTCCAGATCAATCCTACGAGGGAAAAGGCAACCGCCAGTAACATCCAATACCGTCGACCAGCAACCCGTGGCATGCTGTCTTTCTTGATATCTCCAGAGGTATAGTCTTGCAAAGTGGCCCTTCTTGAATTTATGATGGCGACCCAGTTGTTGGTACATTTTGCATTAAGGCAGCATTAATCACAGAATTCAAGAACAGAGTTTCGGCGGGATGGATTGAAAATGGAGAAGGACAGTACGATTCTTGTGACCGGCGCGGCCGGATTCACCGGCAAGGCGCTCGCCCTGCGCCTTGCCTCGGAAGGGTACCGGGTACGCGGCACGATCCGTCCCGGCGGCAATGCGGATACAAGGGAACTGCGGGCGGCAGGGGTTGAAATTGTGGATTCCGATATCGGCAACGCCGAGGACTGCCGAAGCGCCGTCAAGGGCTGCCGCTATGTTTTCAACATTGCGGCCATGTTCCGGCGCGCCAATGGACTGGATGCGGAATATGACCGAATCAACCGCCTGGGGGTCATTCACCTGATCGATGCCGCCATTGCCGAGGGTGTCGAGAAAATGGTCCATTGCAGCACGATCGGGGTCTGCGGTCACATTGCCAGGCCCCCCGCCGATGAAACCGCCCCCTACAATCCAGGCGACATCTACCAGCGGACCAAGCTGGAAGGCGAGAAGGCAGCCCTCGAAGCATTCCGCTCCGGTCGGTTGCGCGGCACGGTGGTGCGCCCCGCTGCCATCTACGGCCCCGGCGATATGCGGCTGCTCAAACTGTTCAGGATGATCGCCAAGCAACGGATGATCGTTTTTGGCAACGGGAAACCCACCTTTCACATGGTATATATCGACGATCTGGTCGAAGGATTTATAAGGGCCATGGAAACGAAGGCGGCAGATGGCGATGTGTTCATCGTCGCTGGGGGTGAATATGTGCCGCTGAACACACTCTTCGCGAAGATTGCAGCGACCCTTGGCGTCCCGCCACCACGCTGGCATTTCCCACTCTGGCCTGTGCAATTTCTCGGCACGATCGTCGAAAGCATCTGCGTCCCCTTAGGAATCAACCCCCCCATCTATCGGCGACGGGTTGACTTCTTCGCCAAGAGCCGTGCCTTTGACATTTCCAAGGCGCGACGCGTGCTGGGGTATGTACCGGCGATATCGCTCGACGAAGGCATTCGGCGTATGGCGGAGTGGGCTTTGGCGGCGGACTTGCTTCCCGCCAAAGCAGCACAGGATGCCGAAATGCCGGATGTGATGACGTCATCGCAACATTACCGGACCCGATTCAAAGGACCGGTTGGCGATTGGTTTCTCAAACAGCAGGAGGAATACCTCCAGCATCTGCTCAAGGCCTATCCGAAGGCACGTATTCTCGACATCGGCGGTGGCCACGGCCAATACACCGGGATGCTGATCCGGGAAGGGTATGAAGTGACCGTGCTCGGCAGTGCCCCCGAAGCGGATGCGCAAATCCGCAATTTGGTGACCAGCGGAAAATGCCGCTACGTGACCGGCAACCTGCTGGCGTTGCCGTTTGAACCGCAGTCCTTTGATCTGGTTATCAGCTTCCGGCTGCTTGCACATGTCAACGATTGGCAGGGGTTCATCCGCGAGACCGCGCGGGTGGCCAGCCGGGCGGTGATCATTGATTTCCCCGTGTTGCGCAGTTTCAACCTTGCATATCCTTTAGGGTTCTGGTTCAAGCGCATGCTGGAAGGGGAAACCACCCGGACATTCCGTGTGTTCAGCGAATCGCGGATTGTGGACGCCTACCGACAGGCTGGCTTTACCCGGCGCGAATGCCTGCACCAGTTCTTTCTGCCGATGGCTGTCCATCGGGCCGTTGACGCTTACGCATTCAGCACAGGCGTGGAGCAATGGAGTCGCAAACTTGGTCTGACCCGGCTGTTCGGATCACCGGCAATACTGAATGTTGAACGGAGTTAATCATGGCAAAGAAAATATGTGTACTGGGATCTAATTCGGGGCGCAACGCTGGCGATGCGGCCATTCTCTCTTCCATCATCCATAATGTGCAGAAGGTGGCACCGGGAACAACGTTCGAGGTTCCGGTTCCCCGCAAGGAAAACTTGACCAGCCGCTTTGATCCCGCCGTGGTTCGTCCGATTCCAATGATGCCCTGGAACCTGAGCCTGCGCTTTATCGGCTGGACCACGATGCGCTCGATCGCGCGTTGCGATGCGGCACTGATCACCGACGGTATCATCTTCGATGTCAAGCTGCTCAATCCGCTGTTCAACTTCCTGATCCTGCTGTCCGTCGTGGTTCCCTTTGCCAAGCTGGTGCGTACGCCCGTGATCTGCTTCCTGGTGGGTATCGGTCCCCTAGAAACCACACTCGGCAAGAAACTGGCGCGTTTGGTTTGTAATGCCTGCGATGCGATCTGGGTACGCGAGAACGACTCAAAGGAACTGCTGGTGTCCGTCGGGGTGCCGGCCGAGCGCATCGAGATCTTTGCCGATGCCGCTTTCGTCGCGCCGCCAGCTCCAGCCAAGCGCGTGGATACCATCCTGGTGGAAAACGGGTTGCAGCCAGGCGGATCCCCGCTGCTGGGCATCAATATCAATAGTTATGGCGACAAGTGGCTCCGCCATAGCGAAACCGTTGATCGCGATGCCTTCCCCCGCCTGCTAGCGAAGGGGATGGATGCCGTGGTCGAAAAGATGGACTACCGCGTGGTCATGATCCTGACGCAGATCATGGATGTGGCCTATGCCCATAAGGTGTTATCGTTCATGCAGCACAAGAGCAGAGTGACCGTGATTGGTAATGACCGTTATACGGCCGAAGAGATCATGGGCGTGACAGGCCGCCTGCGCTTTTTTGCTGGTATGCGCCTGCATTCACTAATCCTAGCGACAGCAATGAACGTGCCCAGCATCGGACTGGCCTATGCGCCGAAGGTCCGCCACTTCATGCACCTGATGAATGCACAGGATTCCATCCTTGAACTGGCGGATTTCTCACCCGAAACCTTCATCGCGCATATCCGCCGCCTCGAAAGCGGCGAAGCCCAGCGCCGTGCCGCCTGGACGCAACGCGTCAGCGAACTCAAGACCAAGGCTCTCGAAGGCTACCGCCGCCTGGCCGACCGTTATCTGCGCTGANNTCCTCAACAGGCGGCAGACCACGTCGCCCACCACGTGCGGAACATCCGCCACTGGTTTTCGAGGTAGGCCTGCTGCGGGGCTGATAGGCGATCCGTGGCATTGAAGTGGTGCACGTATTCCGGCGATCCTTCCAATACCATGAGGTGCTTGTAGTAAAGCACAAGGTCCGGTCCATCGTCATATTTCGAGAGCACGGCCAGCGCACGGTCAAGTTCGAGCGCGCGACGACGGGCCACAACATCCCCGGCAGCCGCCCTCTCGCAGAGATCAACAAAGTGCAAAATCTCGCGCGGCAAGGCATTCCCGACGCCGGTAATCGCGCCGGTCGCGCCGCAGTTGACAAACCCATGGTACACCTGGGTATCCACGCCCACCATTAGCACCAGATCGGGATCGGACGAGGTGATGTTCTCGGCCGCATAGGTCAACGCCTCGGCACCACCGAATTCCTTGAACCCGACAAGATTGGCATGCTTGTCGCGCAGCGCAAAGAAGAGATCGGCCTGGGTTTCGAACCCATAGTACGGACTGTTGTAGATGACGGCTGGCAAATCTCCGCCAGCATCCAGCAGTGCCGAGAAATGCGCCTTCTGCGCCGCATGGTTGGCGCAGCGCGACAAGACACGGGGAATCAGCATCAGGCCGGCAGCACCGACCTTGACAGCATGCCGGGCATGGTCAACCGCCAGCTTCGGGTTCTGCGCCCCGGTACCGACCACCACGGGGATCCCTGCCTCCACCAGGAGACGCACGCCTTCCTGCCGCTGGGCATCGGTCAACAAGGGCCAGTCCCCCATCGAGCCGCAATACACGACAGCCCGCATACCCAGATCGATCAATTCCTTCGCCTTGGCCACCAGATCGTCAAACAGCGGTTCCCCCTGCGCATTGCACGGCGTCATCAGTGCCGGAATACACCCTTTGAAAACATCATTCCCTCGGTTCATATACATCCCTCTTTTAGTTTATCGTTCTTAGCTTTGGGTTGCGAGAATAGCCGGCAATCGCCCGGGGCGGACGTTATCATAACAGGCAAGCCGCGTAAACCGACGCATCGACGCCGGAATACCGACAGCGGTGAAATGCGGATGTCCGGTCGCCGGGAACGGCCCGCCATGGTTCATCGCCGGGCTGACCGCCACTCCGGTCGGCATCTTGTCGTTCAGCAGGCGTCCCACGCGCGGCCGCAGCACCCGCGCCACGGCAGTATAGTCGGCATCATCGCGTCCATCCCTGGCCGAGTAGATGCAGCCCGTCAGATTTCCCTCGCAGCAGGCAATCAGCGCGGGCAACTGTTCAACCCGGTCCGCCAGCACCATCAGCGTAGCATTGCCAAATGCCTCCGTTTGCAGCGCCTCGGCATCTTGCATGAAACGACGGGCATCCACTCGTAACAGGGTGTTGGCGACAGCATAGCCGGGGCGATCAGCGACCGTCCCGCCGCACACGACGCTTGCCCCCGCCTTGACCAAAGCCTGGATGCCTTCAAGCAAGCCACGCTGGGTTCCGCGGCTAAGCAACGTACCGCAGGGGGCCGCCGTATAGCGTGCAGCCAGCGCCGCCAGAAACGACTCCGCCGCCGCCCCGCCCACCATGAAGATGATCCCCGGATTCGTACAGAACTGCCCCGTGCCCATCAGGGCGCTGGAGACGAGTTCATCAACCAGTTCGGAGGACCGTTCCGCCAGTGCCCCGGGCAGGATAACGACAGGGTTGACGCTCGACATCTCAAGGAATACCGGTTTGCCGACTGCATCCGCGGCGGCCTTCAAGGCCATGCCCGCCACCCGTGATCCGGTGAATGCCACCGCGCCGAGACGGCGATCCCCGGCCAGCCGAGTGCCATCCTCGCGACGCAGGCCGAACAGCATCTGTACGGCACCCGCTGGCAGGCCGGTCGCCTCAAGCGCCGCTTGTGCACATTCCGCCAGCAGGCGGCAGGTGCCGGGATGACTCGAATGCGCCTTGGCGATCACCGGATTACCGGCCGCCAGCGCGGCGGCGAAATCCCCGCCGCTGACCCCGTTGTAGGCAAGCGGGAAATTGTTCGGGCCAAAGACGACCACCGGACCCAGCGGTTCAAGCACCGAGGCAAGGCCGCAGGCCTTGTCCACCACCGGCAACCGCCAGGACGGATCGACCGCCGCCACAGCCGCCTTGCGAAGCTGTCCCGTCGTGCGAGGCAACTCGACATCCTTGAGCCGCGGGGACTCTGGATAACCCGTCTCCAACGAGGCCATCTTGCAGATCTCCGCCGCCCGCGATTCAATCTTATCAGCATAGGCATTCAGAAAGTCCGCCAGCCGTGACGGCGGTAGCGTCTGCATCACATCAAATGCCTTGGTCGCCGCCTCCAGCGCCGCGTCCACATCCGCCCAGTCGCTAACCGGGTATTGCGCATCAAGCGCCTTCCCTGTCGCCGGGTTCTCGGCGCTAAACGAGCCCACTGCCGTCGCCGACCGCCACTGACCACCAATCCATACCTTGCAAAGTGTTGCTGTATCCATATTTTCCCTTCAAACCAGTACGTGGTTTAAGTCTTGTTCATTCGCACCACCACAACGGCCTTCATTTCGTTAAGGTCGTACAGCATATGGCGGAGAGGGGCCTAGGTCAATGATGAACATACCCAACGTATAAAAGTTTAACCGTGAGCACGCCCCATCAGGGCGTCTGAATGTCCTAGCCCGTTGCTGAGAGGACAAGATTAACGAGCGCGTTCGTGGTAACGGCGGTGGTGGGGTTAGCCATGCGCGGCTTAACGGCAGGCATCCCACAGACACAGGTTGACGATGGGCCAGAGCTTGGCGGGATGGATGTTTACCTGACCGTCAAGCCAGGCCTCGATCACGAGCGGATTGAAAAGGGAATGGCGCAGGGGGGAGTCGGCGATAATCCCTCGGATCATGGGCGCGAGGCCGTTTTGCATCCAGTCGAACACCGGGACGGGAAAGCTCATCTTGGGGCGGTTCAGGATGGATGCAGGCACCGTGTCGGCAAAGGCGAGGCGCAGGATCCGCTTTGATTCAAGGAGATCCCGTGCGGATACTTCAAGGGTATTCAATCCGGTGCCAGCCGCCCTGGCCTCGGGCGACCGCCAATCCAGTCGGAAGGCATCAGGCAGGGAGAAGGCGAATTCCACAAGTCGGTGATCGGTGAACGGCACACGGGCCTCGACGGAGGCGGCCATGGTGCTGGAGTCCACCCTCAGAAGCAATCCTTCCAGATTGACTCGAAGATGGGCCAGCATCACACGGTCCAGCGTTGAGCACTGGGGATGGCTGTCATAGAGATCACAGTAAAACGACCGCATGGCTGCATCGTTATTGAGTTTATTTGTCAATTCAGGGTGGACCCACGCACTTTTCTCGGAGGGGGTCAGCCATGCATTCAACAGGATATGCTGCGTGGCGAGATCGGGTAGGTAGTCCTGTCCATAGCCGCGCCGGATGGCCTCATCGGCAGCGCGGCACGGCGCGTTGGCAAGCGGCGTGCGCGAGGCCCGGTCAAAATCGTTGGCGGCGAAATAGGGAATGGTGTAACCGCCGAACACTTCATCGGCCCCCTCCCCGCTCAGGGCCACGGTGTATTCCTGGCGGAGCGCCTTGGCAAGGACCTGGATCGGGACTTCGTTGGGCGTGGTCAGCGGCAGTGCATTCTGGCGGACAAGCTGCTGCCACATCGCCGGGTAATCGGCTTCGTCCAGGACGATCTGGCGGCAACGCATGGTGTAGGCGGCGGCGGCCTCGTCAACGAACGGGAATTCGTTATACCCCTGATTTGGGTAGCCGACGTTATAGGCATGGTAATGATTGGAGGTCAGTGTCGTTGCCAGGGATGCAATGATGGTTGAATCCAACCCGCCGCTAAGGAATCCGCCGAGCGGGACATCGCTGATCAGGCGCAGGCGAACCGCATCCTGCATCAACGCCCGCAATTCCTCTGCCGCCGATGCCAGGCTGCGCTCGGGCTTCTCGCCCGGAGCAAGACAGGGTGCCGACCAGTAGCAGCCGGTTTGGCGCTGACCCTCGGCGGTGATCCGAAGCCAGTGCCCCGGAGATAGCAGGCGGATGCCATCGAGCAACGTGTTTTCGCCCAAATTGATGCGGATGGTGGAGAGGTAATGCGAGATGGCGTCAATATCCAGAGCGGGACGGTCGGGCAGCAAATCGAGCAAGGCTCGCATGGTGGACGCGAAATAATGCGTTTTGCGTTGCTCACTCCAGAACAACGGTTTAACCCCGAGACGATCCCGTGCCATGAAAAGGCTGCTGTCCACGGGCGTATAAATGGCAAAGGCAAACATCCCGATAAAGCGGCTCAGGCAATCCTTGCCCCAGGTCAGAAAGGCTTGCAGCAGAACTTCGGTATCAGAATGGGTTTGGAAACGGCAACCGGCGGCTTCGAGTTCGGTCTTCAGCTCGCGATAATTGTAGATTTCGCCGTTATAGACGAGAACTGCACCGCTGGCGGAATCGATAAAGGGTTGGTGTCCGCCTTCGAGATCGAGGATGGCGAGGCGGCGATGGGCGACACCCACGCGTTGAGAGAAGAAGAACCCCTCATCATCGGGGCCGCGTAGGGCCATACTTTCCGCAGCCATGCGCAACCGGGATCGAGTGGCTTCCGTCGTTACGGGGCCAGGGGCGATATAGCCAGCAATTCCACACATACCGGGGCTGCCTTTACTACTTGCTACCACCGATCTGACCGATAAGATAATCGAACCCTGACTTCATTGTGCCGATGGCTTCATCCATGGCACCGAACTGCCGCCAAAGCATGGCTTCCTTCATCTCCAGTTCGCGGGTGATCCGTTCCATGCGATCATCCTGGCGGACAATTTCCTCGTTGATACTCTCTAGGCGGAAATCGATCCAGCCATCGAGATCTGAGGAATACGCCTGTGATGTCTGATAAATGGAGAGCGCAATCCCGCCCTCGCGTAGTCCTGGATCGGTTTCCGAGGGGATACCTCTGAAAAGGTTCTCGACCTCGTTGGGATAAAGCTCAAGCATCGCATCCAGACGATCCTCGTCAACGATGGCCAGCCGGTTGGTTTCGCCATCGGTCCAGATGCCGACGGCCTGAAGCGTGTTCATGACGCCTTCAATACCGTTGAATTCGTATGCCGCATTATCAGGGGTATGCGTGGTATTCATCAACTGCGTGGCTAGGCTGCGGATCTTGTAGGACATGTCTCGGATCATCGAGTCGTCCTGCAGCAACCCGGGCACCGGATTGGATGGATCCGTGCGATCATAGGATCCGTAGAACTCGTTCACCTCAGCCGCGGTGTTATAGGCATCGATAAACGTTTGAATGGCCCCCTTGATGGCTTCAATATCCTGACCGATCTTGATCTCGCTGGTGCCTTCCGAGTAGAAATTGAAGGTGACCCCATCGACAATGTCGCTCAGGCCGGTATTGCTTGACCGGGTAACCAGGGCACCATTGACGCTGAAGA